>JACCZL010000123.1 GCA_013695975.1 Chloroflexota bacterium | reverse complement strand
CTGGGTCTCGAGCGCCATCCGTCGGTAGTGCCCACGCCGGAACGCGTCGGGCTCGACGCCGACCGCCGCCATCGTCAGGCCAGACAGGCCGGCCAGCGCCACGGTCAGGAGCACCGCGCGCCAGAGTCGCCCAGAGGCCTGGATCGCTTTGGCTTGCACGACACCTCGCCCGACCAGCCGCGCACGGAGCGCCCATCGGCGCCGACAACTCTACCAGGCGAGACACCCGTCGGTAAAGATGCCTTAACATTCATTCGCCCTTGACGCGAAGATGAAGACCCTTAATAATTGGGGTGGCTGACGACGCACTCCACCTACTGAGGAGGACCGGATCGTGTTTGGGAAGCTCACAGGTAACGGCGACTTCCTCCCCTCGGCGTTGCGCTGGCTGCGACGCCGAGGGGAAGCTCAGCAGGACGAAGCGGTGGCCGACCCACCGGAGGACGGCGCCACCGCGGCAGAGCCCGTCGCCCTGCCACTCGCCGAGCCGCCGCCGAGGGCTGAGGACGTGCCCGAGCTGCGGGCGCTCGTCGAGGCCAACCGCGGCGACGCCCGCCCGCGGTGGCAGCTTGGGATGGCCCTGGTGGCCGCGCGGAAGCTGAACCTGGCCCTGGCCCATCTCGAGGTGGCGGCGAGCCAGGACCCTTCACTTGACGAAGGCGAGCTGGCCGAGGTCCGCGAGCTTCAGCGGGCCGAGCGGCTGGTCCGCCGCTATCCTCGCGACTCGGAGCTGCGGCTGGCGCTCGGTCGCCTCTACCTGGGGCTGGACCAGGGCGACGCCGCTCTGGCCGAGCTCGAGGAGGCGGCGAGGCTGCGACCGGACCTCGCTCCGGCCCACACCCTGCTCGGCTTCGAATACGCCTACCGCGGTCGGATCGGCCGCGCCCGCGAGCACTGGGGCCGTGCCCGCGATCTCGACCCTGCCGACGAGATGAGCCGCACCGGCCTCGAAGCGATCCAGGACGGCCGCGACCCGCTGCGGGCCATCTGGCAGGCCGCCGCGACGTAGCAGAGCCGAAGGAGGAGCGCCATGAGCGCGTCACCCGCCGCGACCCGCTTCCAGCACCAGACCTACATGATACGCCGTCAGTTCTTCAAGATCTTCGGGGCGGCCTTCCGGATCTACGATCCGAGTGACCAGGTGGTCTTCTACTCGAGGCAGAAGGCGTTCAGGCTGAAGGAGGACATCCGGATCTACGCCGACGAGACCTCGGCCGAGGAAGTCCTCATCATTCAGGCTCGTTCCTGGTTCGACTTCGCGGCGGCCTACGACGTGGTCGATCCCACGACCGGCGAGAAGGTGGGGGCGCTCAAGCGGAAGGGTTTCAAGTCGATGGTCAAGGATGAGTGGGTCGTCATGGATGCTGACGACCGCGACATCGGGCTGGTGCAGGAAGACAACGCCCTGCTGGCGCTGGTCCGCCGCTTCGTCCCGTTCGCCGATTTCATCCCGCAGAAGTTCCTGGGCACCGTCGGCGGCCAGTCCGTCTTCGAGTTTCGCCAGCACTTTAATCCGATTATCCAGAAGATCACGCTTGATTTCAGCCCGGACATCTCCAACCTCCTCGACCGGCGACTCGGCCTGGCCGCGGGCATCCTGCTCAGCGCCATCGAGGAACGCCAGGACGACGGGCTCTCCCTCGACATCTAAGCACGAGTTCAAAGTTCAAGGTTCAAAGTTCAACGAGGTCGAACCCAGAAGGTTGAACCACTTGCTTGGCGAGCCGCGGTGGACGACTCCGGTGGAGTCCCCTCGCGCAACTCGTTTACGTTGCCTGGATCGAGGGAGGTCCGTATAATCGGACCGAGCCGCCCAGTTTGGACGGCTTCGTTGTCGCATGGAGCCGGCTACTATCGTGTCCCGCATCGTCGCATGCGCGCGCAAGGCCGTCCTTGACGCGCGAGTTGGCCGCGTGCGCCCGTGACGGCCACTCAGGACCCGACGCCGACCCAGGAGGCGCGCAAGCGCCGCTCGTTCCTCCAGGTCGCCCTGACCCTCGGCGCGCTCGGCGCGCTGAGCGCCCTCTTCCTGCTCGTCCCGATCGACTACGAGGCAGTCGGGGGCTGGGGTTATCTGGGCGTCTTTGTGGTCGTCTTCATCGCGAC
>JACCZL010000119.1 GCA_013695975.1 Chloroflexota bacterium | reverse complement strand
CGGTGGCGCCGATCTGTCCCGTCGTCCCATCCTCACGACGGAGCAGCAGCCAGATCAGCCCCACGACGATCGGCAGATACAGAAGGGCCGGCCCACGGGTCACAACGGCCAGACCGAGCAGCGTGCCTGCCAGCCAGACGTCCCGCCGCCGCCGCTCGTCGACGAAGCGCACCAGGCACAGCAACGCCGCCGGCACGATGACGAAGTACACGTTCTCCGACAGCAGGCGCCGTGCCACCCAGTCGAGCTGCCAGTGCCGCAACCCCACGAATAGCACCAACGTCGCCAGGGCGGACGGCACTCCGAACAGGCGTTTGGCCAGGAAGTACAGCAAAACGCCGCTGAGCCCCAAGCCCAGAAGCTGCAGCACGATCGGCCCAAACTGGTCCTCGCCGGTCAGCCAGTGCATCGCCGCCAGGGCGTAGGGGTAAAACGGCTGCGCGTAATAGGTGCGACCCTCGCCAAGCGGCCTGCCGAGCGTCATCAACGGCCCATTGACCAGGATGTCGCGGGCAAGTGTCTCGTGGGTCAGCCAATCCTGGCCCCCTCCGAGGAGCGCCATCTTGTCAGCTCGATCCAGTCGCGGCAGCGTTGCATGCGCCAGCACCGTCAGCAGGAACAGCCCCAGCAGCGGCCGCTCGAGCAGCGCCCAACGCCCCTCCCGGGCCCGCGTCAGCCGAGCCAGGCGCGAGCCCATCAGCCAGGCAGCCGCCAACGCCAGCATGACCAGGAAGAGGCCGTCCACCGCTCGAGCCGCGAGAAGGGAGACACGGTCGCCCTCCCACGCGGCCGCGTCGAGCGGGGCGGCGAAAAGGTACGGCGCGCCGACCACTTGCCGGCGACCATCCAGCTCCCACTCGACCTTGAGCTGGCCCGACCTCGGAGGACGGCGGGCATAGGTGACCTGGAATTGGTGGGACCCGGGCCCAAGCTGCGCCTCGACCGCGGTCGTCTGGCTCCCATCCGCGTCCACGGCCGCGATCTGACGGCCGTCGACCGCCAACGTCCCCGGCCCGGACGCCGTCAGCCAGAATCGGTAGCTGGCCTCGGTCGGCACGTAGAGCGTCCCCTGCCAGCGGACCGAAAACGGCAGGTTCCGCCGCCGTTCAGCCTCCGCGCCAAAGAAGTTGAAGCGCTGGCTGTCATTCAGAAAGTACACCGGGAACTCGTCGCCGCCAAAGTCCAGCTCGCGCTCCCGCCGAGTCGCCGCCTCGCGCGGAAACTCCGTCGACCGTTCCGGTGCCCCCTGAAATCGTCCGTTCGCGTAGTACCATCCCGGCAACCCGTGGGCCGGCGCCAGCAGGCCCAGTAGCACCTTGGCGACGATCATCGCGCCCAACGCCACCACGTAGGGGCGCACGGCGTGCGCCCTCTCCAGGCAAGCCAATGCCCGGCCGAGAAAGCCGGTCTTTTCCACCGATGCTCCCATCAATCGAGACGGTTCGGCCTCGCTGGACGGCCAGAAGGCAAACACGAGCACGCCGACGATCACCATGCACGCCAATGAGAGCGGGCCCAACGGGATGCCCGTCAACCAACCCAGCGGGTGACCCGGCGCGAGCAAGTACGCGAGCGCGGCGGCGCTGGCCAGCCTCACTCCACCACGACCTCAGTCCCGAGAACCACCTGCCCACCGTTCGCGTCGAGCAGCGGCTCCCGGCTCTCGGACTGATACACCCCCACCGCCAGTCGGTAGCGCCCACGCTCGGTCTGTCGAGGGATCTGCATCCGGTGTTCGTCCTCGACGAATTCGCCGGCCAGCCAGCCAGTCGTCGGCCGCCGCCCGTTCGACGGCGCGGCGTCGTGTCGAGCGACAGTGCGCCCGTCGGGCGCCTGGAGCTGGACCGAGACCGTGTACCCCTCCAGCGTCTCGGCCAGCGCCTGCCAGACCAGCCTCAGCTCGAGACTGTCGCCCGGCTTGAGCCGCCGGTCCTTCAGCTCGTAGCCGACCAGCCGCGCAAGCTCGCCGAAGCGGGCCTCCTCGAGTGTTCGGATGCTCGGCTGCGTAAACTGGCGGGCGATCGGCCGAAGGTTCAACTGGGCAAGCGTTTCGTACCGTTCCGGCT
>JACCZL010000378.1 GCA_013695975.1 Chloroflexota bacterium | reverse complement strand
CGGCCGGTTTCCCCCGGGTCCTGGTAGACTACCGTCTGGCGACCGGTCACTGGGTCACGGCGTTCCAGCCGGAGCAGGACCTGGCGGCGCTGCGCGACCCGCGGAGGGAGGATGTGCGATGGCTACGACCACCGCGCTAGCCGAGCGCATCGAGAGTGGCTTGCGATCCCTGCTGGCCGAGGTGGCCGATCTGCCGAACACGGTCCAGGAATGGGATGGACTGCCCGACTGGAATCAGGCATCCATTGGCCGATCCACGGGCCTGGCTCGGCCTGCTCGGCCGGCCGACCACGGCCCCGGTCGAGCTGCTCGACACCAACGCCTCGGCGCTCCCGGCCGAAGTCCACGCCGCGGATCACGTCACCGCTGGGGTTCACCCCTCGAGCAGCGTCGCCAGGGTGGGACGGTGCTGCTCCACGAGCCGCAGTAACGTCTCATACCGCGCACGCTGAGGCGGCGTCAGCAGGCCACGCCCGGCGCAGTCGCGAAGCTGCGCCAGGCGGTCTTCCTGGATCGGCCACTCATGCACGAAATCCAGCCGCGCGTGGCGCTCCCAGGTGGGCCACTCCGCCGCCAGCTTGGGGATATCCAGCCATTCAGCGACGAGGAGGTCGAGATAGCGGTCGATCCTGGCAAGGCTCCGCACCGGCGTCTCCTGGCGCTCGAACGGTGCCGTCGCCATCCGCTCCAGGATTTGCTCGGTGGCCTCAGGCGGCGCGGCTCGGCCGGCTGCGATCGACTCACGGATGACCCGGTCCGCTGGATCTCCGCCGGCTCCGCTCATTCGCGAGCTCGTCCCATGGCCGGACTGTAGCATCAATCCGCGTCGCCGATCGACTGGCGCGCCGCTGGTCATCCGCCTCCCGAAACGCCGCCGCCGCGAGCCGGTCGGCGGTCGCCGGGATGCTGAATGTGCGTCCCCGGGCGGCCTTAGCTAGGCGAGGCCCGGTCATAACTGCCAGGCCCCACCGGACAGAAGACCGGCGGGGCCTGGAACGCCTACCATGGGGCTGTCAGACCACACCAGGCAGGTGGTTCCATGGTCCTGCAGTCGTCGCTGTTGCTGGCGCTCGTCGACCTGATCGATGGGATCCCGATTCCGGCCATCAAGGCGCGGGGTGGGGCGCGGGGTGGGCGTCCAGCGGTCTACTCGGACCGGCTCTTCTTGAAGGCACTGGTGATCATGCTGGTACGCAACGTCTCGACGGTCAGTGGGCTGATCGCGATCCTGGAGCAGCCGACCTGGGAGATGCAGGCCCTGCGGACGCGCTTGTCCGAGCAGGGCCGCTTTCCGAGTCGTCGGACCTGGGAGCGCCGGCTGGCGACGCTGCCGAGCACCCTGCCGGCGCGGATCGGCTGTCTGGGGCGGCACCTCGTCGGGCTGATCGACCCGTGGGCGGCCGGCGGCCATGCGGTGGCGCTCGATAGCACGGTGCTGCACGCGCGCGGCGGTGTCTGGCACAAGAAGCACCGTGACGCGGGCGTCGTGCCCCACACCTCGATCGACACCGAGGCCGGCTGGACCAAGTCCGGCTGGCACGGCTGGGTCTACGGGTGGAAGCTCCACCTCGCCACCACGGTCGCGGCCGTCTGGATCCCGCTCGCCGCCGAGCTGACCCCGGCCAACACCGCCGACAACGGGCCGGCCCCGCGCCTGCTCGACGAGTTGCCGCTCGAGGCGCGCTTCGTCCTTGGCGATACCCACTACAACGACCCGGCCGTCCGCGACCACTGCACCACCGCCGATCGCCTCCTGGTCGCCACCCGTCGCGGCCGCTATCCCCATACCGACGATGGGGTCGAGGTCCGCCGGGTCTTTCACAAGCTGCGCTCCCTGGCGATCGAGAACTTCAACGGGCAGTTCAAGGGCATCTTCGACGCCCACGGCTCGGTCCCCACGCGCGGCCTGGTCCGCACCCAGCGCTTCGCCCTCGGTGCCGTCTTCCTCTATCAGTTGACCCTGCTCTACCGCTTCGAGCACGGACAAGACCTCCGCGTCGGCCTCAAAGCCTTCCTCAAAGCCGCCTGATCGGGAAGCCACGAGTTATGACCGGGCCTCAGCTAGGCTTTGTCCATTTGATAGACAGAAAAGGAGAGGCAGGGTACCCTGAACGCACGCCCAACCGGCAAGAAAGGGTGAGTCATGGGGAACCTGCCTGTCGAGATTATACGCGTCCTGCGCCGGTGCGAGACGGTGTTCAGCGAGCGGGTGTGGGACTGGGTCACGGTGCTGGTGGTCGGGGCGATCCTGGCCCCGGGCCAGCGGACGGTCGCGGCCGTCCTGCGGGTCATGGGCCTGAGCGGCGAGCGGCAATTCCAGAACTACCACCGGGTGCTCAATCGGGCGCGGTGGTCGAGTCGGGAGCTCAGCCGGCGCCTGCTGCGGGCGCTGGTGCGCGCCTTTGTGCCGGCCGATGGTCCGATCGTGGTCGGGTTGGACGACACGATCGAGCGGCGGCGGGGGGCCAAGATCGCGGCCAAGGGGATCTACCGGGATCCAGTCCGCTCGAGCAAAGGGCACGTCGTCCAGGCCAGCGGGCTGCGCTGGGTGTCGCTGCACCTGCTGGCCCGGGTTCCCTGGGCCGGCCGCGTCTGGGCCTTGCCGTTCTTGACGGTCTTGGCCCCCTCGGAGCGCTATGCCCAGGAGCGGGGCCGGCGCCACAAGACGCTGCCCGACTGGGGGCGCCAGCTGATCCGCCAACTGCGGCGCTGGCTGCCCGATCGCGCCCTGGTGGTGGTCGCCGACAGCACCTACGCCGCCCTGGAGCTGTTGGCCGACGCGGCCGGCCTGCAGCAGCCGGTGACGGTGGTCACCCGCCTGCGGCTCGACGCGGCGCTGTACGACCCGGCCCCACCGCGCGAGCCGGGGACCAAGGGGCGGCCCCGCCGCAAAGGGGCGCGCCAACCCACTCTGGCCCAGCGCCTGCTCGATCCGGACACCGCCTGGCAGACGCTGACGGTCCCCTGGTACGGCGGCGGGACCGCCTCGGTCGACGTGGCGACCGGCACGGCCGTCTGGTATCACGGCGGCCAGCCCACCGTCGGGCTGCGCTGGGTGCTGCTCCGGGCTCCCGACGGGCAGTTCGACTCGCAAGCCCTGCTCTGCACCGACCCCGCGGTCCAGCCGGCCCAGATCCTTGCGTGGTTCGTCTCGCGCTGGCAGCTCGAGGTGACCTTCCACGAGGGGCGCGCCCACCTCGGGGTCGAAACCCAGCGCCAGTGGTCGGACCTGGCCATCCTCCGCACCACCCCGGCCCTGCTCGGACTCTTCTCGCTCGTGACGCTGTTCGCCGACGCGCTGCTCCAGGGGCAGGATCTGCCCGCGCGCCAAGCCGCCTGGTACACCAAACCCACCCCGACCTTCTCGGACACCCTCGCGTTCGTCCGTCAGCACCTCTGGCCCGTCACCGCTTTCTGCACCTCACCCGACACCACCGACAGCGTAGAAATCCCGCGGGCGCTCTTTGACCGCCTCACCGATACCCTGGCGTACGCGGCATAACTTGGACAAAGCCTAGCTTAGTCCCTGAGACGCAGCAGAGGCCCCGCCGGGGTCGCGGCGGGGGCTCTTGCTGCCCCTCTCCGGATCGGGACAGCCTCACCCTCTCACAGATACCTACGACTTCCCGGCGCCGGGAACATTTGGAGTGCAGCGGTTCGGCTCGCCGACCAGGATTCGAAAGACACCCCGTTATTTACCGGGCGACGTGCATCGGCATGATGACGTGGAGGTAGCCGTTGGGGCCGCTGGCGGGGCGGATGACGCCGGGGCTGGCGGGGCCGGTGACTTCGAGGAAGGCTTGCTGGGCGTCGAGGGCTTCGAGGGCGTCGCGGAGGTAGCGGCCATTGAAGGCGACGTGCTGGGCTTCGCCTTCGACGCTGGCGTCGACATCGCCGGTGTTGTCGCCGATCTCTGCGGAGGTGGCCGTGACGGTGACCTTGCCGATCGCCGCGTCGTCGCCCTCGGCCGGGACGAGCTGGAGGCGGACGATCATCGAGTTGTCGCGGGCGAAGACCTGAGCGGCCTTGGTCGCGCGGAGAAAGTCGGCGGTCTGCAGGGTGACGCGGGTCTTCGAGTCCTTCGGTATGATCCGGTTGTAGTCGGGGAACTGGCCCTCGATCAGGCGCGAGACGACCTCGGCGCCCTTGTGCTTGAAGAGGACCTGGTTCTGGTCCGGGGTCGAGGCGACTTCGACGACCTCTTCCTCGTCGTCGGACAGGCCGCGGGCGACCTCGATCAGCGTGCGGGCGGGCACGATCATCTGGAGCTCTGGACCGTCGGTGGTGCCGAGGTCCACGCGGCGGACGGCGAGGCGGAAGCCGTCGGCCGCGGCGAGGGTGAGCTTGCCCTCCTTGACGGTCATCAGGACGCCGGCCAGGACCGGACGGCTGTCGTCCTGGGCGGCGGCGAAGACGACTTGCTCGATCGCCTCTTTCAGCACGCTCGCTCGCATCGGCAGGCTGGCGCCGCCGCTGACGGTTGGGATCGGCGGAAAGTCGTCGGCGTCGATCCCACTGATATTGGCCTCGAAACGGCCGCAGGCGAGATGGACCTTCTTGCCCTTCAACTCGAGGCTGAGCGGCTCGCCGGCGCCGAGCAGGCCGACGTAGTCGATCAGGAGCCGCGACGGCAGGGTGATTGCCCCCTCAGACTCGACCCGCGCGCCGACCCAGCAGCTCACCGCCAGCTCGAGGTTGGTGGCCGACAGCTTGAGCTGGCCCTCATCGGTCTGCAGGAGGACGTTGCTCAAGACGGGCAGCGTGCTCCTGGTCGAGACGACCCGACCGACGGTCGCGAGCCCCTCGGCCAGCTTCTCCGGTAAGCAGGTCAATTTCACGGTGTGCTCCCTTCGTCGCCGCTCGGACCAGGCGTATCGCGACCCGTGCGAGCGCCCACGGCGACGCCCCGCGCACGTCTCGAGCGCGGACGGCACCATCATACCGGCCGCCCTCCACAGCCACCAATGGCCTGGTCCGCGCGGTCTGCGCACTTCGGGCAGATTCGCACAGGCAGCCCAACGTAAGGGTGCTGCACGGGCGGGGCGAGACGTCTCTGTGCCGCCCGATTCGCTTGTGCCGGCTCAACGCCATCTGTCATCATCCCTGCTGATTCGTTTGCCGACCAGGCCAGAGACGGCCGGGTCAGGCCATGAGGGGATGTGTTATGCAAGATCTGGTGTCGCGGCGGTTCGGACGGGCGCTGCTGATGGTCGCGCTGCTCGCGATGGGGCTCAACATCCTGGCGAGCACGTTCTCGACCTCGCCCGCGTCGGTCGCCCTGGCGAGCGTCGCCGCTGGCGACGACGAGGACGAAGACGAGGACGAGGACAACGACCAGGGTGAGAGCGAAGCCGACCGCGAGCTCGAAGGCACGGTGGAATCAATCGACAAGAGCAAGAACCCGCCCGAGGCCATCGTGCGCAACATCGACGGTCCCGTGGTCGTCAAGATGCTGAAGACCGACGAGTTCGACATCCAGGGCATCAAGGTTGGGGACTACGTCAGCTTCGAGGGCGAGAAGATCCACGAGCTGCTCTTCGAGGCTTCGACGGTCGAGAAGAAGTAGTGCCCGCGCCCCATGAGGGCGACGAGGTGGATCCAAGAGGGGCGAGCCGATGGCTCGCCCCTCTCCTGTTCCAAGGGCGAGCCGGCCGCTCACCCCTCCGAATGATCCGCCGGGCAGCCCCGCCTTTACGGCCCGACAGTGTCGCGGATCGCGACGAGGATATCCGCGGAAGACGGCAGGATCTCGTTCTCGAGCGGCGGGCTGAAGGGCATCGGGGTATGCTTGGCTCCCACCCGCGCGACGGGGGCGTCGAGCCAGTCGAAGAGCTCCTCGCCGATTCGGGCCGCCAGCTCGGCGCCGAAGCCGCCGACCTTCCAGGCCTCGTGGACGACGACAGCACGGTGGGTCTTCTGGATCGAGCGGCTAACCGTCTCGAAGTCGAGCGGGGCGAGGCTGCGCAAGTCGATCACCTCGACGTCGATCCCCTCGCCGCTGAGCTGCTCGGCCGCCTCCAGGCAGAGGCGGGTCATCAGGGAGTAGGTGACGACGGTCACGTCGCGGCCTTCGCGGCGGACGGCGGCGCGGCCGAGCGGGACCAGGTAGTCGCCGCTCGGGACAGGACCCTTGCTCTTGCCGAGCACCTTGTGCTCGAGGTAGAGCACGGGGTTGCGCTCGGCGATGGCGGCCGCCAGGAGGCCCTTGGCGTCGGCCACGGTCGACGGGGCCACGACCTTCAAGCCCGGGAAATGGGTGAAGACGGCTTCGAGGCACTGGGAGTGCTGGGCGGCGGCCTGGCGGACGGCGCCGTCGGAGGCGCGGAACACCAGCGGCACTCGGGCCTGGCCGCCGAACATGTAGCGGATCTTGGCGACCTGGTTGATCAGCTCGTCCATCGCGCCAAGGGTAAAGTCGACGAAGCTCATCGAGATGATCGGGCGCAGGCCGGTGATCGCGGCGCCGAGCGCGGCCGCGACGATGACGCTCTCGGAGATCGGCATGTCGATCACGCGGTCGGCGCCAAACTCGTCGTA
>JACCZL010000103.1 GCA_013695975.1 Chloroflexota bacterium | reverse complement strand
GCCGACAACCACGCCGACCACGAGCGTGACCGTGTCGCCGCCGACATCCTGGCTCATCCGCTCTCGCTGCTGGCCAGGATCCTCCCTGAGCCGCTTGCCGAGGTCGACTGGCGACTCCAGCATCCGATTGCTGGCGAGGTGTCGGCGACCGCGAGCGTGGGCAATGTGTCCGTCTCGGTGCTCGTGTCCATGCGCGGTCGGCCCACCAGGAACACGCTTCGCCTCATCGGGGGTAGGGGCACCATCCATGTTGACCTGTTCCACGGTTTCCACGTAGTGGAGGGCGGAACGGTGTCGCGTGGGCGCAAGGTCGCCCGTCCATTAATGCTGTCCGCTGCGACGCTCCGGGCGGCGGCCACCAATCTCGTGTCTCGCGCCTTCCGGCGTGAGGTCGCCTATCCCGGATTGCGCGAGCTAGTCCGGCGCTTCTATCGAGCGATCGAACGCGGGAGCGGCCCGCCGATCAGCCCCCGCGAGCTACTCGACACGGCCGCGGCGCGCGACGCCCTGATCGCCATGATGTGAGGCGCGGCGAATGCGCCTCGCTACCGCGGCCGGAGATCGGCGCGCGACCGACCCGAGTCTCGGAGCGGCGATCGACATACCTCACGTGGTTGGTAGATTCTGGGGCAGGGTTGCGCCTGCTCTGCGCCAGGTTGCAAAGTAGTGTCAAATGGCAGATCCAGTCCGCATCGGTCTGTTCGCGCTCGCGCTGGCCGCCGTCATCGCGAGCAGCCTGGTGTTGGTGGGTCCGCTGCGACTGGGCGGCACGGCGGGCCTGCTGGCCGTGTGGATTATCGCGACCGGACAGGTGGTCCTGCTGGCCCAGGTCCTGTCCATGCTGCAGTCGCTGGACTGGCCGGGCTTCCTGCTCGGGCACCTGCTGATCGCGGGCGGCGTGGCCGCCTGGGCCCGGGGCCGCCAGCCCGCCGACCGCTGGCTTGCCGGGCGGGAGATTCGGGCGGGTTTGCGGCGGGTCGCCGCGGTCGCGTCGGACTGGGACGTGCCGGCGGTGCCGTTCCTGGCCATTGCTACGCTGATCACCGGGCTGATCAGCGCAGTTCAGGCAGTGTGGGTCCCGCCGAACAACTGGGATTCGCTCGCCTACCACATGACCCGCGTCGGCTACTACCTCCAATTCCGCTCGCTGAGCCACTATCCAACGGAGGACTGGCGTCAGGTAGTCTTTCCGGCAAATGCTGAGATCTCGATTCTTTGGACCGTCGCGTTCCTCCGCTCTGACCGGCTGGCCAATACAGTCCAGCTCGCAGCCTGGTTCTTCGCGGCCGTGAGCATCTACGGCCTGGGACGGCAGGCGCGACTGGGACCCAGCGCGGCCCTCCTCGCGTCTGGCGCTTTCGCGCTGCTGCCGCAGTCGGTCCTCCAGAGCACGACCGCGCGGAACGATCTCGTGGTCACCGCGTTCGTCGTTGCGAGCCTGTTCTTCCTCGTCCACGCGGGTCAGGCGCCCCGACCCATCGCATCACTGGCGCTGGCCGGCGCGGCGGCGGGACTGGCCATCGGCACGAAGTTCACTGCCGTGCTCGCGCTGCCGGGCCTGGTGACCGTGTTCCTGGTGCTGTTCTGGCGGCGGCTCGACCGCTACATCTTGACCGGCCTCCTGGTCGGCGGGATGGCGGCCGCGGCCCTGGGCTCATACATCTACGTCCAGAACTGGTTCCTTTACGGCTCCGTCACGGGCACGGTCTACCAGGACGAATCCGAGGCGGAATCCCAGGCGTCGGTGCCGCTGTCGCAGGCCTTCGTCCGCAACCTGGCACAGACACTGTACGGGTCCGCCTTCGCGGACCTCTCCGGGCCGCTGGCGGACGCCCGAGCCGAGCCGCTCGCTTTTCCGCTCGCGCAAGGGCTCGGGGCAGTCGGCGAGGGTGTCTTCGCGGCTCTGGCGATCCGAACGAGCGTCGGAGCGGCCGATGTTAGTCAGCCGCCATTCAGGTTCGTCCGCGCCCCCGCGGTCAGTGAGGCTACTTCGGGCGTGGGGCTCGTGGGCGGCCTGATGCTGCTCGTCGCGGCGGGCACGCTGCTCTGGCCCGGCCGCGCGCCCTCGGGCGGCCGGCTGCTGGCGGTAGCGGGTCTGAGCTACCTGGTTGCCATGTCGGCGACGATCTCGTGGACGTTGTGGGGCAGTGGGCGCTATGTGATGCCGGCCTGTGCGATGGCCGCGCCGCTCCTCGGGCTGCTGCTCCGACGGCCCGGGGTGTGGGCGCAGACGCTCGCCGTCGTCCTGGCTGCCTGGAGCGGGCTGACCGGCCTCTACGTGGCCCGGTTCAACGACAGCAAGCCGCTGTCGGAGCTGGTGGGACAGGATCGCCTCGGCTGGGTCGCGCTCAACAATGTGCTGTCGACCGAGGAGCGCTTCTTCCGTGAGGTTGAGCAGGAGCTCGGGCCCGCGAGCACCGTCGGCGTGTATGGCGACCGAGGCCTGGTTAGAGGTGGCTTCAAAAACCAGCTCGAGTCCATCTTCTTTGGGGGGCGGTTCTCGCGCACGCTGGTCCCGCTGGTTGGCGCGGACTACGCCGAGCGAAGGCGACTGAGGCGACCGCTACCCCAGTCGAGTGAGGACTTGCTGGTAGCATATCCCCCCGCCTACATCGCGGTCGTGAGCCCCCGGCCTGGCGTCGAGGCGCTTTCAAGGATCATCCCTGGCCGGTGCTTCGAGGTGCCGCTCGTCTCCCGCAAGCCGATGGTCGCTTGGGAGCTCTGGCGGTGCGAGGAGCAGGACCCGCGTAGCGTCCTGCAGAACGGCGACTTCCGGGCCTGGTCGGGCGGCCCGGGCCAATTCCAGGCAGATGACCGGGCGCCCCCCGCCGGGGCCGCCGACGGCTGGGCGGCTACGGTCGCCGACGAGGGGCGCCTCCGAGTGAGCCGGCTGGAACCCGATGGGCTAGGAGGGGAGTCGTTCCGACTGGGGATGGAGTACCGTGCGGATCAGCCCGGCGAGGCGGGGATCGTCCAAGAGGTGGCGTTGGACAGACTGCGTGGGGCGGTGCTCGTTGTCGACGCCCGCCTGCGAGCCGACGAGGTCGGGGCGGCCGTACTGTGGTTGGACGACGGCGTGACCTCGTTCCACACGGTCAACGAGACGACTGACCCGGAGACGTTGCGGGTGACGGGTCGGGTCAACGAGCGCGCGACCGACCTGCGGATCGGCTTGGACGCCAGCGGCACCGGCCGTGACGCCACCGTAGTGGTGCGCACCATCCTCGCGATCCCGCGCTAGTGAGGCTCTCTGCTGATGAGGCTCTCGGTGGTAGTCGCGGCGCAGGATGCGCGTGCTACCATCGGTCGGTGCCTGGAAGGGCTGGAGCGCCAGCGGCCCGGCAGTCTCGGGCAGGTTATCCTTGTGGATAACTCGAGCGACGGCACGGCTGAGTACGTTCGGCAGCGGTTTCCGTCGGTCGAGGTGGTCGAGCGGACAGGACGGGCACTCATCCCCGAGCTCTGGGGTGCGGGCATTTTGCGCAGTTCGGGAGAGATCGTGGCCCTGACAACGGCGCAGATGGTGCCGGACAAACAGTGGGCGCAGGCGCTCCTGCAGGAGTACGCGCGGCATTCCTGGGCGGGCGTCGGCGGGGTCATCCTCCCCGCCCCCAAGCTGAGCCTGCCGGACCAGGCGGTCTACTGGCTGCGCTATGGCCGCTATGCTCGGCGGACGGCCGTGGGCGCAGTGGGCGATATTCCCGGCGATAACGCGAGCTACCGGCGAGCGCAGCTCCTTCCGTTTGCCGAGCGCATCCGTCGCGAGGGCTTCTGGGAGAACGAGGTCCACGCCCTGCTGCACCGGCGGGGCGCCAGGCTGTGTGCGGCTCCCGAGGCGACCGTCCGCTATCATGGCGGGACGCGGTTCGCCCGCTTCGCCCGGCAGCGGCTGGCGCACGGACGCCGCTTCGGCGCCCAACGGATCGTGGGCCTGGGGCCCGCGCGACGGGTGCTGCTCGTCGCCGTCTGGCCGTTCACCCCGCTCGCATTTCTCGCGCGCATTTGCCGCGACGCGCTCGGCGCGGGGGGCGGCGGCAGCCTGGTCAGGGCGCTGCCCGCATTGCTCTGCCTCCTCATGTGCTGGAGCCTGGGCGAGCTGCTGGGCTACCTGTCCGCCGGACCGAAGGGGGACAGCGGATGTCCGGAGACGGCCTAGCCTCGCGGAGCGCGGCGCAGCCGGCGGCGGATGTGGCGGTCACCCGTGCGCCCCAGTCGGCGCCCTCCCCGACGACCGGCGGACGTCCGCGGCTCTCGGTCGTCATTGCCTCGGTGAACGGCGGGCCCCACCTCGATGCCTGCCTGGCCGCGCTCGCACGTCAGCGAGGTAACCTGGGCGTCGAGGTCGTGGTCGTCGACGGCCGCGGTGATGGCGCGCCGGAGCTCGTGACGCGCGAGTTCCCGACCGTGCGCGTGCTGCCGTGCGCCTGACACCGGTCGATCCCGCGGCTGCGAGCCATCGGCGTCGAACATAGCCGCGGCGACGTCGTTGCCATTATCGGGGAGCATTGCATCCCCCCGACGGACTGGCTCGAGCGCATCATCGAGGCGCATCGAGCTCCCTACGCGGCGATCGGCGGCGCCGTCGAGCATGGCGCGACGGGCCGCCTGGTGGACTGGGCGGTGTTCCTCTGCGAGTACAGCCGCTACGTCAATCCGGTGCCGAGCGGGGTGACCGACGACATACCCGGCAACAACGTCGCCTACAAGCGCGCAGCGCTGGCGCACCTCGGTGACCTGCTGGCTGCCGGCCGCTGGGAGTACTTCCTGCACTGGCGGCTCCGGGAGGTCGGCCTGGAACTATACTCCGACCCCTCGATCGTGGTCTACTACCGCAAGTCGTTCACCATCCGCGAGTTCCTCGCGCAGCGTTTCCACTACGGACGCTCCTTCGCCGGCATGCGGATCGACGGTGCGCCGCTGTGGCGGAGGGCCCTATTCGCGATGGGCTCGCCGCTCTTGCCGCCGCTACTGGTCGGGCGGATCGGGGTCAGCCTGTGCCGGCGTCGTCGCCATCGACGGGTCTACTTGCGGGCGTTGCCCTTGCTGAGCTGGTTCACGCTGAGCTGGATGGTCGGCGAGCTCG
>JACCZL010000095.1 GCA_013695975.1 Chloroflexota bacterium | reverse complement strand
GGTCCAGCTTGTCCAGGTCGTCAATCACGACCATCACGCGACGGTACTTGTGGAGGGCTCGTTCGAGCAGATCCTCGAAGCTGAGTGTGGGGAAGCGTGGCGGGATGACCGGGACGCTCCTTTCCTCGGACTGACCCCCGAACCCCAGGACACCTCCCTTGAGCGTCGTCTTACTCTCCACCGTCGGCTGTCTCGGCCGGAGCCCCATCTGATTCAACTGGTGTTGGGCCCACTCGTCGCCTTCCATCTGGCGGGCCAGGGCGATCAGCGCCGCCGTCGCCAGATCGGCCGTGGATGGAAGGGTGATGTAGGCGACGAGGGTGTCCGTAGCCCGACGGGTCACCACACTGAGCACTTCGAAGATGAAGGCTGTTTTCCCGATGCCGACCCAACCGTAGATCAGCAGGCGCTGCCGATCGAGGCTCCTGAAAAGGCTGAGAACCTTCCTCAGCTCTCGCTCTCGCCCGGTAAAGACCTGGCGGAGCCGGGCCTGACTCAGCGTCGATGCGCTCTCAGAAAACGGGTTGCCGCTCAGTCCCCAGTGGCCATAGATCGCGTCGAGCTCGTCTGAGATCCGCTCACCGTCACTCATATGGCCCGCTTCTGCTTGAAGCTCCGGGCCAACCGGATCGCCTCCTCGACCTCCTTGGCGCGAACGTCATCGTCGAGTTCGCGGTACAACCGGTGCGCCTTGGTCAGTTCAGCGAGCGCATCGTCGAAGAGGTTCATCTGGAGCATCAACCGACCTAAGGAAATGCCAGGAAATAACTGTACCAGCGAGCAGGGTCGCTGAACAGACGGTCTGTGCTGGGATTGGGATCACCGGTGTCGCAGTGGGCGGGTAGACTCCCAGATCATGGAGACGATTGCGGCGATCAAGCGACGCTTCGAGCTGCTGGCGCCGGTGCTGAACGAGCGGACGCGGCGGCTGGTGGCAGCGGCGGAAGCGGTGGCGTACGGTCGCGGCGGAGGGGTGGCGGTAGCCCTGACCACCGGCGTGTCGCGGCGGGCGATCCGGCACGGCATCAGCGAACTGGCGGCCCCGGCGTCGTTGCCGGAGGGCCGGGTGCGGCGACCGGGTGGGGGACGGAAATCGGCCGAGGAGCTGCACCCTGGCCTGCGCGAGGCCCTGGAGGCACTGGTCGAGCCGACCACTCGGGGTGATCCCGAATCGGCGTTGCGCTGGACCTGTAAGAGTGTGCGGAACCTGGCTGAGGAGCTGGGGCAGCAGGGCTACCGGGTCAGTCATCAGGTGGTGACGGAGCTGTTGCACGACCTGGAGTACAGCTTGCAGGCGAATCGGAAAGTGCTCGAGGGCAGCCAGCATCCGGATCGGAACGCGCAGTTCGAGTACCTGAACGACCAGGTCCAGCAGCAGGTGGCAGCCGGGCAGCCGGCCATTTCGGTTGACGCCAAGAAGAAAGAACTGGTGGGTCCGTTCAAGAACGGCGGGCGCGAGCTGCGTCCCAAGGGGCACCCCGAGCAGGTCCGGGTGCACGACTTCGTGGACAAGCGGTTGGGGCGGGCGACGCCCTACGGGGTGTACGATCTGGCCCGAAACCAGGGCTGGGTCACCGTGGGGATCGATCACGACACCGCGGAGTTTGCCATGGCCAGCATTCAACACTGGTGGCAGACGCTGGGCCGCGCCGCCTACCCTGGTGCGACCAGCTTGCTGATCACCGCTGATGGTGGGGGCAGTAACGGCTCACGCCTACGCCTGTGGAAGCTGGAGCTGCAGCGGTTCGCCGACGAGTCCGGCCTGGAGCTGCGCGTCTGTCACCTGCCACCCGGCACCAGCAAGTGGAACAAGATCGAGCATCGGCTGTTCTCATACATCACCCAAAACTGGCGAGGCAAGCCGCTGGTGAGCTACGACGTGATCGTGAGCTTGATCGCCGCCACCAAGACGCGCAGCGGCCTGGAGGTGCGGTGCGAACTCGACAACCGCGCCTACCCGACGGGACGCAAGGTCACGGACGCGGAATTCGCGTGCCTCAACCTCGCCCGGGACGAGTTCCACGGGGAGTGGAACTACCGCATCCGTCCGCGCTCACGTCCCTTTGAGAGAGTTATTTCTTGACAGATCCTTAGCACAGCTGGTTCGGTTTCGTCTTTCCGCGCTCGGCCTGTCGCCAGGAAGCGGCGTCGAGCGTTGGGAGCAACCATCATCCGCGACTGTCAGTAGGAAACGACGCCGACATCACCACGGGCGGCCGCGATCGCGGCCGACAAGCGCACGCTGACTGTGCCGGTCGCGGTCGTGGGCGGACGATCACCCCATCTCATCCATCGGGCAGCAGGACACGCGCGCCGGCAGCCCTTCGCGCGGCGGCGAACCACTGCTCGAAGTCATCGATCCGCTCCTCGTTCTGACCGGTCAGGATTCGCTCCGCGGTATACCGACCAATCAACCGCATGGCGCGCTCAGCGTCACGCAGCGCGGCGATATCCGCCCCATTCGCCGCGAGCTCCGCACCGAGCCGCTCGAGCGGCAAGTTCACCTCCTCGGCGACGCGTGCGAGGTCTGCCTCAAGCTCCGCTTCAGCAATGACCATCCCTACGGCCGCCGCTTTCGCCCCCACGACCCGTTCGTCGACGAGTCGCTCCGCCAGGGCGCGCTGTTGGCGTCGAAGCACGTCGGCATTCTCCACGCGGGTCAGGTCGGGCGCCAGGCCGCCGCGGAGGGCGGTGAGTGCCGTCTCCAGATCCAGCCGGCGGTTGACCTCGCCGAGCGTGATGGTGGCCCGGTTGACCTCGGCCGCCGGACTGTCGTTCTGCGCCGCCATCGCGGCAAACACCGACACGGCGCGCGGGGCCGCGACGTTCGCGCCGCGGCGGACCTCGGCGAGGTGGCCCCGCATCTGCTCGAGGCTGAATGGCCCGACCACGCGGGCACGGACGATCCCGTCCTGGTCGATGAGGAACGAGTTCGGCAGGCCGAAGACCTGGTAGCGCCGGGTCACGTCCATGTCAGCGTCGAGCACGGTCGGGAAGGTGATCCCCTTCTTCTTCATGAAGGCGGCCGCGCGCTCCGGCTCCTCGCCCTCGTTGACCCCGAGGACCATGAAGCCGCGCCCGGACTCCTCGGCGTACAACGTCTGGAGGTCGGCCATCTCCTTCTCGCAGGGCGGGCACCACGAGGCCCAGAAGTTGACGAGGACGATGCGTCCTCGCAGCGAGTCGAGCGTGACTCGCCGCCCCTCGAGATCCGCAATGCCAATCTCGGGCGCCTGCGAGCCGACCTGGGCGGCGGCCGGCGGGACGGCGTTCGGCACCGCCGCGGCGAGGCTTATGGGCGCCGTTCCCCCGCCCTCCGGCGCGCCGGGCCGGCCGGGCAGCCTGCCGCGGAACCCGAAGAGGTCAGCGGCGTAGGCCACGGATCCCAGCAGGGCGCCGAGGCCAAGCAGTAGGATCAGCGCCGCGGGCGCGAGCGAGGTACACGCGCGGCGGACCGCCGCATGCGGGTCACGAATCGCCTGGTCACGCACGGCGTACGTGCGCGGGTGCCTCCGTTCAGCCGTGTACAAGCTCACCTCCACCGGCCGCCGCCGGACCGCACCCGGGCTTGGGAGTGCAGCGGTTCGGTGATCGCTCCCGAGACATTTGGGTCCGGACGCGGGCCGGCCCGGCGCGGCACCCCACGCGTCCGGGGCTACGCCAGTCTAACAGTCATCGTACGGCTGTGACAACTACGGAGCTGTAGTACGATACTAGCCGCGCGCCGGTGGCACCGCCAACCGCGGCCCGGGCTCACACCCGCATGAGCCCGAATTGGCCGAGGGCCTGCACGGTCACGACCACGCCGACGAGCGTCATCACCAGCGCGCTCACGACCGGGATGGCCCGCGTGAAGCGCCGCTGGAGGGGTGAGCCGGTGTCGGGGAGGAAGCGCGCCACCAGGCGGCCGGCGTAGACCAGCAGGACACCGGTTGCCGTGAGCACGACGGCCATCCCTGCGCCGAAGGCGACGATCAGGAGCAGGCCGAACCCGAGCCGGCCCAGCGCGAGGGCACTCAGCAGCACGACCAGCGCAGACGCACTCGGGAGGATGCCGCCGGCCAGGCCAAGCGCAAACAGGTTTCGCCAGGTGATCGGCAGATCGTGACGGTGGCCGTGCCCGTGATCATGAGCGTGCCCGTGATCATGAGCGTACCCATGCTCATCGTTATGCTCGTGCTCGTGCTCGCGCCCATCCTCATGGTGGTGCCTG
The DNA here is from genome assembly GCA_013695975.1 of Chloroflexota bacterium. GTDB lineage: Bacteria > Chloroflexota > UBA6077 > UBA6077 > JACCZL01 > JACCZL01. Next base: position 2,566 of record JACCZL010000095.1, on the reverse strand, counting down.
TGCTCCGCAGCCCCGCCTCGCGTGGCGCGCACGAGGAGGCCGACGCCGATGACGAGCACGATCACCCCTGACACCAGGGTCAGCCACGGGTAGAGCTGTTCCGGCAAGATCAGGTTCGAAGCGAACAGCGTGATCCCGCCGAGCAGGAGCACCCCCGCGGTATGCGAGACCGTCACGCTCAGGGCCAGTGCCAGCGCATGCAGGAACGTGCCGCGGGTGCCGACGATGTAGGCGGCCATGACGGTCTTGCCGTGGCCCGGGGACGCGGCGTGGATGCCGCCGAGGATGGCGGAGGCGAGCACCGCCAGCAGGATCACACCGACATCGAGCTTCGCGACGGTGACCAGCGATGTGAAAGCGTCCGCGGGCCGCGTCACCACCTCGCGAGGGAGCCCGGCCGGGATGAGCGAGGCCGCCCCGCCGCCGTTGTAGACCCACTCTGCCTCGCGCCGGTCGAGCGGGCTCTGGAGTAGATCCTCCGGATATGATCGGAGCTCGTCGCTCTGATCCTGCGCGGGGACGCTCGATCGGATGATGCTGACGCCGGGGCCGGGTCGCACGACGATCTCGCGCCAGCCCAGCCGGGCGGGCTCGTTGCGGTCGCGGAACGTTGCCCGCCGCTCCTGGCCCTCCGGCACCACGGCTCGGAACCAGGTTTCGATGCGGACGAGCGACAGATTGGCCTGGCCCGGTGGCGTCGAGACCGCGCTCCGCTCCACCTCGAGCTGGACTCGATCTCCGTCGACCGTGAGCTCGAGCCCCCGCCGCAGCTCGTCGACCTTGCGAGCCTTGTACGCCTCCCATTCGACGTCGCCGACGTTGCCGTCGCGGTCAGTATCCGCCGCCTGCTGCTCCTGGAACGCGGGGATCTCGGCGATGTCCAGGACGTTGAAGACGCGGATTGCGCCTGCTTCCAGCTCGATGCGGCTGTAGCGGTTCACGGTGAAGTTGCCGAGCGGATGGGCCAGCACCACGGCCGACCCGAGCGCCGCGACGCCGATCAATCCGAGGAGCAGACTGAACGCCGCTGACCGTCGCCGAATCATCCCACCAGCATACTACGCCCCCGTAGGAGACTCGGATCATTTACTCGCCGCCGAGGATCCCCGGGGCCGTACCCACGCGAGCGGTGCTCGGCGGGCGACCAGCACCCGGGCGTCGCGCCGCCGCCTACCGGCCCAGGCGATGGATTTGCGTGATGCCGGCTGTGTACAGCGCTCCGTCGGGACCGTTCGCCACGTCGAGTCGGCAGTCTACTGCCAGGTCTTCCATCTGCTCGATCCGTTCGTAGTCCGGTGCAGCGAGGCGGACGCGGCGCATCGTCCCGGTGTTCCAGAGGCAAAAGAACAGGTCGCCCTGGTACTCGTCAAGCTGCCCGCCGGTGTAGAACGCGAGTCCCGAGAGGCCGAGGCGCTCAGGTCCCGATTGCCAGAGCGGGTCCACGAACCTGGCGTCGCCCGACGCGCCCATGACTGTCGGCCATCCGAAGTTGCCGCCCGGACGGATCAGGTTCAGCTCGTCGTAGCCCTTCGGCCCATTGTCGATCGCGTACAGGCGTGCGGTCTTCGGGTGAAAGGCGATTCCGTACGGGTTGCGCAGGCCCAGCGCGTAGACCGGCGAATTCGGCACCGGATTGTCAGAGGGCACCGATCCGTCCGGCTCCAGTCTCAGGATCTTGCCCTCCAACGCCTTTGGCTGCTGGGACCCGGTGGCCTCGTCCCCACGGATACCGGTGGCCACGTACAGCTTGCCATCCGGCCCGAAGAGCATTCGCCCACCGTTGTGCGAGCCTTTGACGTCGGCGGGAATCTTGTCGAGGATCACCTTGGTGTCCGTGCCTCCACCGTTGCGGTCGGTCAGCCTCACGACTCGATTGAAGTCCGGCTTCCCGCTGCGCGTTGGGACGGTGTAGTAGGCGTACAGGTAGCCGTTCTCGGCGAATCGGGGGTCCAGGGTCAGCCCCAGGAGCCCATGCTCCTGGCCCTGCGCGACCTGGAGCGTGGCGAACGGCTCGGTCCGCAGGACTCCGCCCTCGACGACCCGAACCTGTCCCTTGTTAACCTCTGCGAAGAAGAGGCGGCCGTCGGGGGCGAACTGCAAGCCTACCGGCAGAGCGAGCCCGTCCAGGTACACTTGCTGGGTGATGACGGGTACCCGAGGGCCGCTCGCAAGGTGACTGCTCGCCGGAGGGCTGGTCGCCGCGACGTCTGGCCGCGCCGGGGCGCTCGCCGGGCCCTGGCAGCCGGCGACCAGCGCCGCGAGCGCAGCCGCGAAGCGCAGAGCGAACCCACTCACACCTTCACCCGAGCCGTGATTATGCGGCACGCGGGCATCTTCCTCATCGACGGGTTCTCGCGGCGTAGGCGGGAGAAGTTCTACGAAAGCAGACCAGCAGCAGAATCCATACCCTCCCGGCCTATTCGGCCCGGGCTCTCATCGTGCGGAGGCGAGGACGCTCAGAGGCCGGGCATCGAGGTCCGGTAGTCGGGGTCGACGTACTTCTGGGGGTCGGCGTCGAACGCCTTCTCGCAGCCGGCGGCGCAGAAGAAGAATGGCTTGCCTTCGT
>JACCZL010000085.1 GCA_013695975.1 Chloroflexota bacterium | reverse complement strand
ACGTTGGTACGGCCTCGAGCACACTAAATGGGGTTGAGGTGGCGACGGTCCTGGCCAGGCGCAGGTCGGCCGCCTCGAGCAGGGCGCGGTATTCGGCGGCGGTCCGTTCGCGGCCGCCGGTATGGACCAGCATGAGGATGTCGCCGAGGACGACGTCCGGGGCCGGCTCGTTGCCGGGCGGGAGCAGGCGCTCGACGATCAGGAGCTTGCTGCCGGGCGCCATGGCGCGGCGGCAGGCGCGGAGGATGGCGACGCTCCGCTGGTCGTCCCAGTCGTGGATGATCCACTTCAAGAGGTAAGCGTCGGCGCCGGTGGGGACCGATTCGAAGAAGTCACCGCCGACGAACTCGCAGCGGGCCGCCGGGCCAGCGGCCGAGAGGCGCTCCAGGGCGCCGTCGCGGGCGTGCGGCAGGTCGAAGACGATGCCGCGCGGCCCGGGATGGGCCGCGAGGATGGCCGCCATCAGGGTGCCGTTGCCACCGCCGACGTCGACGATGGTGCCGAACGGGCTGAAGTCGTAGGCGGCGACCACGGCGTCGGTGACCGCGGCAGTGAGGCCGGTCATCCCGGCGTTGAAGATCGCGGCCACGTCGGGGTGGGCGGCGAGGTACTCGATCCAGCTCACGCCGTAGATGTGATCGAAGGCGGTCTGGCCGGTCCTGATGGTGTGTGGCAAGCTGAGCCAGGGGCGCCGCTGCGAATCGATGCCCCAGAAGCGAGCGAGCGGGCGGAGCGAGCCCGGGACGTCGCTGCGCAGGGGCTCGCCCAACGGCGTCAAGGCGAAGCGGCCGTCGTCGAGCATGGCGAAGACGCCGAGCTGGGCGAGGGCGCGCAGGACGCGGTGGAGGGCATCGGGATCGGCGCCGGCCCGCTCGGCGAGCTCGGCGCTGCTCCGGGGACCGTCGGCGAGGAGGTCGGCGAGGCCGAGCTCGGCGGCAGCGGCGATCAGGTCACTGGCGCGGAACCCAGTGATGAGCTGGCGCAGAGTTTCACGGGTGGTTGCGTCGGGGGTGATCATGGAATGCGTCCTTTCAGTACCCGCGGGGCGCGGCCCCCGGCGGGAGCCGTCGCACCCGAAGGTAGGCCCTCAGGATAGTTGATCTGACCCTGATGAGGATGGGCCGGAAGGTCGTCCGCCCGAGGTTCTGGCCACATCATCCGTTCGCGGCTCGGGCAGGCGACGCTCGATCAGGCGCTCGAGGCGGGCGATCTCGTCGCAGAGCTGGCGTAGCTCGGTCGGGTCGGGCTGGGTGGGCTCGGCGGGGCCCTTGCCGCCGAGGAGGTAGACGGCGATGATTGCGGTCAGGTAGCCGCTGATCGCGAGGGCGAAGACCCGCAGCAGGAGGCCGATCACGCGCCCCTCGAAGGTGATCGTCTCGAACGGCGAGTTCATCGTGGTGACGAGGGTAGCGGCCCACCAAAAGGCGTCGCCGGGAGTCAGGATATTGGCGCCGGGCTCGGTCCGCTCGAAGTAGTAGGCGCCGGCTGCCGAGGTGACGGTGACCAGGAGCGTCAGGAGCAGCACGTAGCCGAACCGTCCGCGGCGGACGATGTTCCCGAGGGCCCTGGTCCCGCGATTGAGGCCGGTGACGATGCGGACGAGGCGGAGCCCGCGCAGGGCGCGGGCGACGCGGAAGAGGCGGACCACGCGGAGTGCCGGCAGCAGCACCGAGATGGCTGTCAGCCAGTTCTTCTTGAGGTACTCGAGTTTGGAGGGGGCCAGGAGCAGCTCGAAGGCGAAGGCCGCGGCGAAGATGGCCCAGATCGCCGTCTGGGCCTGCTCGACCCGGCGGGCCCAGGGCGAACCCAGGTCGGCGGCCAACTCGAGGACGAGCAGGCCGAGCATGATGAAGGCGAGCACGGACAGCGGGACGTCCAGCCAGTGCGAGATCCGCGTGAGGAGCTCGCCGCGCTGGCGCCTCGCTTCTGACCGCTCGTCGTCTGGCTGCTTGCCCATGAGTGACCTGTCGTCGAGGTGCGGGCAAGGATCATGCCGAGATGGTGAACTCGGTCTGGAAGAGGTAGGCCGGCTCGTCCCAGCCCAGCGGCATCGAGACGGCCGCCTGCCCTGCCGGGAGCCCGGTCCCATGAGTGGGGCGCAGGAGCGAAGCGGTACGATACTCCATGGGAGGAGCCTCGGTGGCCTTAAATGTCCAGGATTTCCATGACCTCGTGCGCCTGCTCGAGCAGCGCCCGGAGTGGCGGGCCGAGCCGCGGCGGCTCGTCCTGACCGACGAGCTGCTCGCCCTGCCGGCCGTCGTGCGGGAGCTGGCGGAGGCCCAGCAGCACACCGAGGAGCGGTTGGGGCGCCTCGAAGAAGGCCAGGCGCGCCTCACCGCGGCCATCGCAAGCTTGACCGAAGCCCAGCAGCGCACAGAAATGCGCATTGACCGGCTCGAGCAGCAGGTGCATGCGCTGGTCGAGGCCCAGCAGCGCACAGAACAGGAAATGCGCGCCCTTGCCGAGGCCCAGCGACGAACCGAAGAGCACCTCGATCGTGTCGAGACGCGCCTGGAGCGTGTCGAGCAACACGTCGGCGACCTGCGCGGCAACGACCGCGAGCGCCGCTACCGCGAGCACGCCGACGCCTACTTCGGCCGCCTGTTGCGGCGGGTGCGGCTGGTGCTCGCCGCGGAGATCGACGACCTCCTCGAGGAGGGCCTGGCGACCGAGGTGCTCGACGAGGACACCTTCGAGGAAGTGCGCTGGGCGGACGTGATCGTGCGCGGGCGGCGCCTGGGCGAGGACCAAGACACCTACCTGGTCGTCGAGGTCTCAGTCACGATCGACGCGGGCGACGTGGAGCAGGCCACCCAACGCGCGGCGCTGCTAGGGCGACTACGGCCAACCCTGGCAGTGGTGGCCGGGGACCGGCTCACGTCGGAGGCCGCGGCCCGCGGGGTCTGGCAGGTACTCGACGGGTGGGCCGAGGCGCCGCGATCGAGCGCCTGACCGATCCGCTTGGCTCGACAGACGCCGCTCGCCTCCTTCGACTCGACTCACCGATGCCTCGTCACCGCGACCACCTGATCCCGAGCGCTCCGAATCCCTGAACCGTGATCGGTCGGCGCCTGTCGGGCCCATGGTCGGTCGATGGCCGACTATACTCAGCAGGTGAGAGGCGAGGAGATGACCACGGGAGGAGGTCAGGCCATGACGAGCAATACTAAGGATGCGCTGCACCTGCTCGTCGATCGGCTGCCTGAAGGTGAAATCCATGCCGCTCACCGGTTCCTCGAGTTCCTGGCCGGCGCACAGCCTGGCGTCGAGGCGAGCGACCGGCAATACTCGCTTGGGGACGCGCCCGAGGAGGACGAGGATCTGTCCGCAGCCGAGGAGGCGGCTCTCGCCGAGGCCCTGGCGCGCCGTGCCCGCGGTGAGGCTCGCTACGTTGTCCACCAGGACGCTCGTCGCGCGCTCGGCTGGTGAGTCGCCAACTCCGGTGGGACGATTGCGCCCTCGACGCGCTGCGGCGCCTGGAGCGGCGCGACCGGGCGACCGCTCGACGGATCGTGGCCGCGGCCGAGCGACTTGCCGAGACCGATCGAGGTGACATCAAGAAGTTGAAGGGACGTCTGGACCTGTGGCGGCTGCGCGTCGGCGAGTGGCGAGCGATCTTCACGACCGATGAGCCGGGGACGCTCACCATACTGACAGTCGAGCCGCGCCGAGATGTTTACCGCTGAGCAAGAGGGGCGCTCATGCCTACCAAAGAGACGCTGCACCAGCTAGTCGATGCGATGCCGGAGGAGGCGCGGCAGGCGATCGAGTCGCTCGCCGACCCGTTCGTGCTCGCGCTGGCAACCGCGCCGATCGACGACGAGCCCGAGACGGAGGAGGACCGGGCGGCCGTCGTCGAGGCGTACGAGGATCTGGCGCACGGTCGCGTCCGCCCCTGGGAGGAGGTTCGGCGCGAACTGGCCGGTGACTGACGGCTCCCGGCGCCTCCTCTCGGGCTTGCCGATGCTGGCCAGACCGTCGAGGTTCTGCGCGTGCTCCCGCGAGGTCGCGCTTACCGTGACTAAGCTGCGCCTGAAGGACTGCCTGAGCCTGCCAGCGCTTGCTCGGCCTGGCGGGTCAGGGCGTAGCTGACCTCCTGGAGGCGAGCGGTGAACGTCTGGGGGGACTCGCCAGGCTCGGGGCTGAGCGGCGGGCCGAAGGCGATCGCCATCGGGCCGCGCCTGATCGAGACGGGGATGCCGGCGATCACGAGGCCCTGGAAGCCTTCGATTGAGTGCGGCATCACCCGCTCGGTGCCGGCGACGCCGAATGGCACGACCGCGGCTTGCAGAGCGACCGCCAGGTGGGCGACGCCGGGGCGGAAACGGGCCTCCGGGTCGCCGGTCCGCTCCTGCTTGGGGTCGACGTGCATCCCCTGGGGGAAGATCAGGACCGCGTTGCCCTTCGAGGCCAGATGGGCCAGGCCACGGAGGCTAGCGTCGCGGTCGCCGTACTGGCGGAGCGGGTAGAGCCCGAAGGCGAGGACGCCGTAGTGGGCGAAGCGGCCGGCCGCGGCGAAGCCGCCGGCGTAGACCGCGATGACCAGGCGACGGACCAGCCGACGGGCCGGGGTCTGGGCCAAGCCGTGCCAGATCAGCGGGAAGTCGGCGAAGCTGTGGTGGGTGCCGGCCAGGATCAGGCGCGATGGCAGGCGCTCGAGGTGCTCGCCGCCGAGCACGACCGTGCGGGTCGCGGCCCAGCGGTAGAGCAGGTCGAACGGGAAGCTCAGGAATCGAAAGGCCCGCCCCCAGGTGTAGGGCCAGAGCGGCTGGCTGGCGCTGACAGACTCGCGGAGCCGCTGGGACTGGCCGGCGCCTCCACTCCCGCGGGCCGAGCCCTCGGCCAGCAGGGTGCGGACCTGGGCGACCGTCTGCTCGACGTTCAGGTCGCCGTCGCCCACTGGGAGCCCGGTTTTCTCCTCGAGCGCCAGCGCCAGCTCGACCAGCCCGAGGCTGTCGAGGCCGAGGTCGCCGAGCGTCTGCTCGTCGCGGACCGCCCCGACCTTCGCGGCGCCGGCGATCGCCTGGCCGACCGGGTCGTCGGCGGCCAGCACGCTGTCGACCTCGACCGCGCCCACTTTGTCTGGCGGCGGCAACTGGACCCGCCGCACCTTGAGGGTCGACGTGCGCGGGAAGTCCGGCTCCGGCCACCAGGAGGCTGTCGCGACCCGTTGGTGCTGGGCCAGGCGGCCGTTCGCTCGCGCGATGAGCGCCTTCAGGTCGGTCGAGCCGGCGTCGGGCCCCCCCGGTAGGAGGTAGGCATGGAGCTTGGCCCCGCCGCGGGGCGAGGGCACCGCGATAACCGCGGCGTCCTTGACGGTCGGGTCCCCACGCAGGGCGTCTTCGACGTCCTGGGGCCAGACTTTCAAGCCCGAGGGCAGCGCGATCAGGTCGCGGGCCCGGCCGGCCAGGCGGATGTTGCCGGCCGGGTCGATCTGGGCCAGGTCGCCGGTCGCGTACCAGCCGTCCTGGAGCACCTCGGCCGTGCGTTCTGGGTCCTTCCAATAGCCCTGCATCACGTTCGGACCGTGGACCAGCAGCTCACCCTCGGGGCTCAGCTTTACCTGGACTCCGCGGATCGGCTTGCCGACGCTCCCGACCGGCGTGCTCCCATCTGGCGCCCCGGCCGCGACGATCGGCGAGCATTCGCTGGCCCCGTAGCCCTGGACCACCCGGACGCCGAGCCGCTCCCAGAGGTGCTGGGTCTCGGCCGGCAGGGCCGCGCCGCCCGAAGCGATCATCCGAAGGTGACCGCCCAGCTTCTGATGGACCGGCCAGAAGAGGAGGCGGCGGGCGGCAAGCGGCAGGCGCGCCGCCGTCGCGTGGAGGGCGCGATAGGCCGGTTCGGACAGCTTCGCCCTGAGCTGATCGTCGAGGGTCCGCCCCATCA
>JACCZL010000075.1 GCA_013695975.1 Chloroflexota bacterium | reverse complement strand
ACGCGCAAGTTGAAGGCCGCCAGGAAGGTGAACGTCGCCAGCAGCGGGGCGATCAGGGTCAGACAGTACACGGTGTGTCGCCGAAAGAAGGCGACGAACCCGGGGCCGACGATCGCCATAGCCGCGGTCGCTCCGAGTGCGGCGACCCCGCCGAACCCGGCGGAGAGCCCCCGGACCAGCTCCGCGAAAAACTCGCCGGAAAAGATCTCATAACCGGCGGCCTCAGTCCGGTACACGCCTCCGAGATACACGTACACCTGGGGAATCACGCTGGCGTACAAATGGAACAGGATGAGCCCCAGCACGCCAAAGACCGCCGTCACGGTCCGCAAGAACGGCAGGCACGATCTCCCCTGACGCCGAAGCATCCAGCAGACGACCGGGATCAGCATGACGTGCCCGGCGACGATGAACATCCCGTAAAGAACCGTCGCCACACTCAAGAACATCGACAGCACGTACAACGCCCAGTCGCGCACACCACCGCCGGACAGGCCGCGAAGGAAGCAGGTCGTGCCGAGCATGGACCAGAGGAGCAGCCCGCTATAGCCGCGCGCATTTTGCGAGAAGAACACGTGATGGTACGAGACGGCCAGGAGGAATGCGACCAGGACGGATTCACGGCGCCCGAGCGCCAATCGACTCAGGCCGTAGAGCGCCGGGATGCAGGCGATGCCGAAGACGACAGCGGGCAGACGGACTGCCCACTCCGCCGGGCCAGCCAAGCCGACCATCAGCTTGATCAGCAGCGTGTTCAGCAGATGGTTGTTCGAGCTGGTGTAGGCGGTCAGGACGTGGAACGCGGAGACATCGCGGTAGGCCAGGACCGTCGTGATCTCATCCAGCCACAGGTCCGCGCCGAGATGGTAGACACGCAGCACCGCCGCCAACGCCGTGGCGACGAGAACCCAGATGAGTGGATGGCGGAGGTCGCCCGATCCGGCCGCTTCCTGACCTGCGAGCGAGAGCCGCTCGTCCTTGCCCAACTGAACCCGGATCCCGCCCCTGAGGGCCACGAATAGCAGGAAGATTCCCTCCAGGGCACAGCCAACTCGGACCAGCGTGACGCCCTTGATCGGCGGTTCGACGAGGTTGTCCCGTGACCTGGGGAGCTCCTCATACCACCCCGTGGGCAGCAAGATCGCCACTAGCAGGAGGACCAGCCCGAGACCGATGCAGATGGCCCGCCCCTTAGTCCCGAGCATGTTCGCTCGACGTCGTCAACGGCGTCGGCTGCCCGGGGCGCCGATGCGTGTGGGTTGGAGCAGGTTCCGGATGAGGCACCAGACGAAATTGGGCCACTCCGTCGAGATGTCGATCGTGCTCTGCCCGAACCTCCGGGTATACTCGTGGGCCGGCACGTTGACGACGCGGAAGCCGCGGCGCAGGGCCTGGATCACCATTTCCTGCTCGATGGTGTGACGATTCTCCCGCAGTCCCAGGGACAGGCCTACGCTCTTCCGAATCGCCCGAAAGCCGTTCAGCGTGTCGGTGAGCGAGACGCCGAACCGCTTATTGATCGCGATGTTCATCGAGATGTTCCCAAGGGTGCGGATCAGTTGAGGAACGGACAGGGAAAGCTCATCGCTCCCGCCGGCGAAACGGCTTCCCACGACCAGGTCCGCCTGTCCGCGCTGGATGGGCGCCACCAGGCTCGGGATATCCGACGCGGCGTGGGAACCGTCCGCATCCATCAAGACGATGACGTTGCCCAGGGCAACGGACAGGCCGGCCCGAACGGCGGAGCCCTTGCCGAGGCCCGGGTCTCGGTACACCGTTGCGCCCGCCGCTTGCGCCCGTTCTCGCGTCAGGTCCCGCGAGTGCCCGTCCATGACGAGCACCCGGCCGCAGAACGGCATCGCGGCGCGGACCACCTCGCCGATGGTGTGCTCCTCGTTCCGCGCGAAGATCACCACCGAGACCTCTCTCGACAGGGCGGAGTCAGGGTGTGTCGGCGGCACGGCTACGCCTGCGTCCGGCGAAGTGAAGTCCGGGCGATGAAGATCCTTGGGATCTGTCCATGGGGATGCGAGGATACGTCCACCTCAAGAACTCACGAGCGGCCTCATGCCCGCGGCCGGCGCCCTCGGAGCAGCGCGCCGACAGCCAAGCCAGCCCTGCGAGACCGCCGCAGCGACGTATACAGCCCGGCCGACCTCGACGGCAACCGGCTCGCGGTACACCTCGGAACGCAGAGCGCGGTGATGCCCGCGACGAATGCGATCGGTAGTCGCAGATGGTGCTGAGATGGCGGCTGCCCGCGTCGGGTTGATCGGCCTGGGTGCCGCTGCCCGCGAGATCCATCTGCCGGCCCTGGCCCGACATCCGCGAGCCACCCTCGTCGCGGCGGCCGATCCCGCGCCCGAGGGTCGCGCACACGCCGCGCGCGTCGCGGGCTCTGCTCGCCTCTATCAGGACGCCGAAGCCATGCTGATGGCAGAGCGGCCGGATGTCGCGATCGTGGCGACTCCGCCGCACACCCACCGCGATCTCTGCCTGCTCGCCCTCCGATACGGGGCCCACATCTTATGCGAGAAGCCGCTCGTCGACAGCCTGGCCGAGGCGGACGAAGTGATCGCCGCTGCTGAGACGGCTGGGCGCCTGGTGGCGGTGAACCACCAGTACCGCTACCTTCCCTTCTTTCGCGAGCCGGCCCGTCGACTACGCGCGGGGGCCTTCGGCCGTCTCTACTACGCCCAGGCGCAGCAGCAGATGCTCCTCACGCCGGCACAGGAGGCTGGCTGGCGTGGCGAGCTCCATCGACGCGTCTTGTTCGACTTCGGGATCCACGTCCTCGACCTGCTGAGCCTCTATTTCGAGAGCGATCCGCTGGCGGTCAGCGCGCGCACGCCCCGAGTCCTGACCGGCGCTCGGAGCGACGTACTCGTCGTGCTCCGCGTGGACTACCCGGAGGAGCGCGTGGCCACCGTGGTGCTGAACCGGGTCAGCCACGCCCCCACTTGCTACCTTGACCTGCGCCTGGAGTGCGAGCGGGCCTCCATCCACACCACCCTGGGCGGCGGCGCCGAGGCGTGCCTCGGCTGGTCGCGCGAGCGCCAACGGCCCACCTTTCGGCTGAGCCTTTTCCGCGGCGGGGAGGCGTGGGCCGAGGCAGGCGGTCGAGCCCGGCGGCTGGCTCGCGC
>JACCZL010000068.1 GCA_013695975.1 Chloroflexota bacterium | reverse complement strand
CCTCGGGCTGGGCCGCCAATCCGAAGACCTCCGCGGCCAGTCGGGCGTGACTCGTCGAGACCGTGGTAAGCGCATCCACCTCCCGCAACGCCTCGCGTAATGGCGGCCCCTTCAGCGGGTCGCGGCCGTGAACGCTCACGTCCGTTCCATGCAGGGTCCCGATCCGCACAGGGGCCGCCGAGCCCAGGCGGCGGGCGACCTCCGCGGTGACCCTCGCGAACGGCAGGGCATAGTGGAAATGGAGGATGTCCAAGTGGGCCTGGCCGGCAACCTGGAGGACGACGTCCGTGTACGCCTCGATCTCGGGCGCTGTCCAATCGACGTACTGACTGGCCGGATGCGGGCCGGCCTCGTCGTCCGACGCCGTTCGGTGGAGAATCGGCCCGCTGGCGGGGTAGTCCCAGGCACCGAACGGCGTCGTGCGCGCGAACAGGTGGACGGTGTGGCCGCGGTGAGCCAGCTCGACCGAAAGCTCGACAGCGATGCGGGCGCTGCCGCCGTAGCTGGCGTGGCAGAGGACCCCGATGTTCATGGCGCCAGCGACTCGGTCGTGGTGGCCAATCGATGGACGAGGATGTGGAGCAAGCGGATCGATACATCCGGATGTTGGTGCAGGAGAAGCTCGAAGCCAGCCCGGTCGATCACCAGCAGGTTGACGTCTCCGCGAGCCCGAAGCGACGCGGTCCGAGGGATGGCACCCAGGACGGCCATCTCGCCGATGCAGGCGCCGGTCTGGGCTACGTGGATGACCTCGTGGCGATCGTGGGCTTCTCGGATGATCTCGACCTCTCCGCGCGAGACGATGTAGAGCTCATCGCCGATCTCTCCTTGTCGGCAGACGTAGGCGCCGGACTCGATCCATCGAGCGGACATGCAGCGGGCGACCGGCTCGAGCTGATCCTCGGTCATCGACGAGAAGAGGAACGTCTTCTCCAGGAACTCGACCCGCTCCTGGATGCGCGCCGCTGGTAGGCCGAGGATGTTGGCGAAGAGTCGAAAGGCGCCGGGCACCCCGGCCGGGAGTTGGCGGAAGAAAGAGTAGCCGGTATACAGATAGGTGCCTCGCCCATAGGTCGTCAGGAGGAGTCCGCCCGCGCGGGGGTCTTCGCCCTGATCGGAGCACGACAGGAGAGTCTCGTAGCGTGGATCCCAGTCGCGGAGGAAATACAGGCCGCGCTCGCGGACCCAGCCGCTGAAATCGGCCGGGCGGACGGTGTTGGGCAGGCGGAAGAGCATGTGGTCTGGCGCCAGGATGCGCACTGGCGCGTCCTCGTGGGTGACCCGATCATGGGGTTGGTGGTACCGAAGTGGATAGGGGGCCAGGCCGGGCGTCGCATAGCCGTAGCCCTGGTACTGCACGATCAGCGTCCCACCTTGCTCGACGTACTCGAGGAACCTCGCGGCGTAGCTCCGCAGCTCGCCCCTGAGGATATAGGCGTTGGGGCCGATGACGATGACATCAAAGCCGCTCAGGTCTAGCTGTCCCATCTCGGCGTCTGCAATCTGATGGAAGCGGACCCCGAAGGGTTTGAGGACCGCCTCGAGCTCTTCCTGAGCGCCCTGGACGTAGCCGTAGCGCAAGTCCGGCGCGAATCGGGCATCGATCAGGTGAACCATCACCCGAGCAGGTGACACGATGAACTCTTCCTGGACGCAGTTGGACGCGCTCGTCATGTGGGCCAAGCCCGGCGCTGGCATGCGGACCGGCACGACGACCACCCCATAATTCCGACCTCGGTAGCGCACGCTGTACTGCAGTGAGTACTGACCCTCGACGGTGTCGGTCGGAACGGTCACCGTGAAGTGGACGGTCCTGGCGTCGCCCGAGTGGGCCAGGGCCAGGTCCGTTCGTTCGGGCGCGACGTTCCAACCCGGAGGGACCTCCAGCGCGAGGCTGCCCTCCACGGCTCCATCGCTGTTGTTTCGGACCATCACCTGGAGCTGCAGCGTTCGGTCCGCACGACTCCCGTGGGACGGCGTAGGCGAGCCGAGCGGCTGCTGGTTGGACCGGTCCTGGCCGCGCTGTCCCGGCTCCTCGACGGGGAGGAATGCATGCTCGGTCTGGGGGTGCAGCGAGATCGGCGGTATGACCGCCGGAGAGAGCGCGCGAAAACCGCCCGGAAAAGCCTCTCGGCAGACGGCCTCGGTGCGCAGGGTGAGCTGGTACTGGCCGATGGCAACGTCGCATTCCATCCGCAGCGGGGCCGGGCCGAAAGGGCGACCCGCCGCCTCGCCTTCGGGCCAGTCGTACGCATAGGCGCCCCTGGGTTGCGCGAGCCAGTACGGACAGGTCAGATCGGCGCTTTCGGGGACGACGATGTCGAAGTCCGCGGAGAGCCGACCCGGCCCATCTCCACCGACGGCTTCCAGGTCCAGCCGCCGCGCTTGCCAGTCAGGCGGCAAGCACGGCCGAAACGCAGCCCGCTCAATCGGTATCCCCCGGTGAGTCCACAGGCGGGCCGTCAGCCGCGATCGCTGGCCTGGGATGATCCGGCCGCGTTCGCCGACGCACTCGAGCTCCAAGCCCAGGGAGCCGGCCGCCGCAGTCTCGAGATCGGCCATCTTGCGCGCCAGATACTGGTCGATGGCTCGTCTTGCCTCGCTCGGGGAGTCATCGCCCGCCAGCTCGTCGCGGATGCGCTGTAGGGTGTAGCGGCCTTCTAACAGGGCGTCTGCCGCTCCCATGGCATCGTCCTGCCGAAGCCGTTCGACCGCCTCGGCGACCCTCGCGGCGGCGTCGGCGAGGCGCCGCGACGACGGGCTGCCGTTGCCCGGGTGTTCGGCCAGGCCGGTCAGCAATGGATTCAGACCATCGAAGAGGCTGGTCTCCCGAGCGGAAACTGGAACGATGCTCCTGGCCAGGCGGAAGTAGTAGTAGAAGTCTCCGGGAGCCGGGATCAGCCCCATGCCTTGCGACTGATGCTGGTTGTAGGCGATCCAGGCCTGTTCCTGATAGGTCCGACCCGCTATCGGGTCGAACTCGCCGGTGTTGAGTTTGAGTACGCCGTCGCGCTCCAGCGAGGGGTTGGGAAGGCCGAAAAGGTTCAGCGCTCCCCCAGCCGACAGGTCGCCTCCGGAGTTATCCAGCGACTGGTAGAGCTTGAGCGGTTGCCACGCGTAGAGACCGCTGGCTGCGAGCTCCGAAAACTGGGCCGGATCGCCGGCGGCGTCGAAGGCGTCGCGCGCGGCGATCCCGACCGCCTGATGCTGGCCGTGGAAGTCACCGGCGGTACCCTGCCAGCGGGCGATGACGACGTGCGGCTGGACCAGGCGGATGGCCCGGACGATCTCTCGCACGACGGCCGTCCGGCCCCACTTGGCCAGCGCCTCGTCGCCGCTCTTGCTGTAGCCGAAGTCATAGAATGGGCCGTACAGGCACTCACCGCCGTCCACGGCGCGGGCCGCCATGCTCTCCCAGGTTC
Organism: Chloroflexota bacterium; assembly: GCA_013695975.1. Lineage (GTDB taxonomy): Bacteria > Chloroflexota > UBA6077 > UBA6077 > JACCZL01 > JACCZL01. The sequence goes on along the minus strand of JACCZL010000068.1, from coordinate 10,396 downwards.
GGTAGATGCCGAGGGCCTCGTCGCGGTAACTGTTGATGCGATTTTGCCCCCCCTCACCCCGGGTCGCCGACCAGTAGACAACCCGCACGCCATACTTGCGGACCAGGTACGCTAGCAAGCCGATGTCCTCGTCGTCGGGATGGGTGCCGATGTGGAGCACGGCGGCGGCCATGCCTAAACCCTTCAAGCGGGAGAGTAGCTCGCCCGTGCTCTCGGGCGCGCCAGTGGTTTTCAAGCTCGGGCTCTCCGCGACCAACGGGCGAGCCGGTTCGTGAGCAGCTTGAGCCCGAAGATCATCAACTGGCGGTTGGTCGGGGCATAGTAGATCGGCGCTCGGGTCTGGGACGGCGGCGCGTCCAGGTACTCGGCTCGCCCAGCCCGAATGTCGCTGCAGACCCGAGCCGGCCAGGGTGCGCTTGCAAAGTACGCGGCGTCGATGTTCTCGGCGTAGGAAGAGTTGACGGTCGGAACGAAGTCTTTCTTGAGCACGATCCCGCCGTCGAGGCGGTCAGTCAGACGTTGCAGGATCGCTCCAGTGCGCGGGTCATCGTGATAGATCTCCCAGAAGCACGGCGGTCCACCGCGGTACCGCTCTTCGTCATCATGGTGATAGGACCAGACTCCGAAGCGCGCCGCATTCAGGATGTCCCCTCGGAAGATGCCCCGCGCAAAGAGCATGATGAAGTCGAGATCGTGGTTGCGTATCGTCCGGACCGCGTCCTCGCTGAAGTACCTTGAGAACCTTCCCCGCTTGGTGAGCCGGCAGTGAATCGAAGAGGCCGCCGAGAGGGTCGCCTGCATGTCGACAGGCCGACGGGCGCGGGGCTTGAGGAGGCGGTTGCGGTAGAGCTGGAACAGGAGCCGGTTGGGTTGGATCCGGCGTATCCGATCGACGGTCGAGGGTGACGGAATGTCGCCCTGGTCGACGATGACGAGACCGAGCTGGACCTGGTCCAGGGCCAGGAGATGCTCCACGCATCGGGCTTGCCACGCTTGCAGGGTCATGCCGGTGGATAGCACGCCGAATTGCAACGGGCGCTGCTCAGGCACGGCCGTCACCTTCATTCGGGGCCCAGTGCGAGTATGGCTTCATGGGCGCTCAGGAAGATCCGGCCCTCGCCCATCCGCGACGCGAACCCGACTCGATCGAGACGGTCCATGACCCTGCCCTTGAAGTCGGCGAGATGGAACGCGACGCCGGCGTCGCGTAGCTCCTGGACCAGGCTGTCGAGCGCTTCGACGGCGCTGGCGTCGATGAAGTTGACCGAGCTGCCGATGAGCACGACGTGTCTGATCTCGGGCCGGTCGGCCAGCGAGGCGCGGAGGAGATCGCAGAAGATGTTGGCGTTGGCGAAGTAGAGCGAGGAGTCGACGCGGATCGCGAGGATGTGGGGGTGGGTCTGGACTGGGTAGCGCTTGACATTTCGAAAGTGCTCGCTACTCCCGAGCCGCCCGACGACCGCGACGTGGGGGTGGCTGGTGCGCCAGAGGTAGAGGGCGAGCGACGCGACGATGCCGACGAGGATGCCCCGCTCGACCCCGAGCTCGAGGACGGCCAGGAACGTGATCAGCAGCGCGGCGGTGTCGGCCTGGCTGTAGCGCCAGACGAGCCGGAGGAACGCGATGTCGACCAGGCCGAAGATCGCGGCGATAATGATCGCGCCGAGCGCCGCCTGGGGCAGGAAGTAGAGCAGCGGCGTCAGGAAGAGCACGGTCAAGGTGATCGCGGCGGCGGTGACGACGTTGGACAGGCCGGTCCGGGCGCCGGCCGCGAAGTTGACCGCCGAGCGGCTGAAGCTGCCGCTGATCGGGTAGCCGCCGGTGAAGGCGGCGCCCAGATTGGCTGCGCCCGTCGCGAGGAGCTCCTGGTTGGCGTCGAGGCGCTCGCGCCGCTTGCTGGCGAGGGTCTTCGCCGAGGAGATGCTCTCGACGTAACCTACCAGACTGATCGCCAGGGCGCTCGGGAGCAGCGCCTGCCAGCGGCCGAGATCGAAGGACGGCAGGGTCAGGGGCGGCAAGCCGCTCGGGATCTCGCCGACGATCCGGACCGCGGCCGACCGATCCAACCCGAGGCCCCACACCAGCACTGTGGTCAAGGCCACGACGGCGAGCGGGGCGGCGCGGGTCACGGGCTCTCGGATCGTCGGCGGTACGCGCCAGCGCCTGAGCTGACGGGGGAGCGGGCCCCGAAAGTAGTACAGCAGGGCGGCGCTGGCCAGGCCGATCGCCAGGGTGATCGGGTTGGTCTCAGCGGCGCGCACGAGGATCGAGATCAGGGCCTCGTGGAACGTCCCGAAGCGAGGCACGTCGATGCCGAGCAGGTGTTCGACCTGGCTGGCGCCGATGATCAGCACGGCGGCGCTGGTGAAGCCGGCGAGGACCGAGTGGCTGAGGAAGTTGACCAGGAAGCCGACGCCGAGGAGCCCCATCACGATTCGGATGATGCCGACGAGGAAGGCCAGGACGAGGGCCAGGTCCCAGTATTCGGCGTTGCCCTCGGCCGCCAACTGGCCGATGCCAGTCGCGACGAGCAGCGAGGAGATCGCGGTCGGCCCCATGTTGACGTAGCGGCTGCTGGCCAGGAGGCCATAGAGGACGAGTGGGACGATGCTGGCGTAGAGCCCCGCCTGGGGGGGAAGCCCGGCGAGCTGGGCGTAGGCCATCCCCTGCGGGACCAGCATGATCGCCACGATCAGGCCGGCCATGGCGTCCCCTGACAGGTCCTGGCGTCGGTAACGCCGCAGCCAGTCGAGGGCGGGAACGTAGCGCCGGACATGCTCCCCCAATGGGGGCCTGAGCGCGAGGGCCGGTGCAGAGTCGCCGATCGTCATGGATACTCCCTCTCCCAGAGGGAGAATCGAAAGGCCGGGGCGTCAACGGACCCCTCTCAACCGGAGTCCCCGGCCGTTGAGGGGTCGCTATCGGCCTTGGCGGGCGGGCCGGAGCCGACGACGCGGTAGGCATCGGTCGCGGGACGGTACGGGCGGAACAGCCAGAAGGGGCGGCGAGTACCGTCCGGTCCCGGCGCGGGCCGGGTCAGCGCCAGCCACTCGCGATAGACCTGCTGCGACTTGCCGGTGTCGACGACGACATCGCCGTAGCGGTCGTCAGGAGCGGCCGGCTCGACCGTAACCTTCTGGTGCCAGGCGTGCTGGCCGCTGATCGGGTCCGGGTGGACCGGGAAGATCGGGTTCTGGTGGACGCCGGGGTCCTGCCACCAGACGTGCTCGCTGGCCGGATCGTCGCTCTTCCAGGGCTGGACCCCGTGGACGTAGCGCAGGCGATAGCGCGAGCCCTCGCCGGTCGGACTCGGCTCCTGGGTCATCTCGGCCAGGCCGGACGACCACCGCTCCATGCCCTGCTCCTCGTCCAGCCGCCAGCGCCCGAGATGGTGGGAGCACGCGACGACGCCCGGCATGATTCCCTCGGTGACCCAGGCTCGGTTGATGTAGTAGCCGATCTCGGTGCTGACCTTCAGGAGGTCGCCGGTGCCCAGGCCGAGGCGCTGGGCGTCACTGGTGTGGATCCAGACCGGGTTGGAGTGGGAGATCTCGTTGAGATACTTGCTGTTGCCCGAGCGCGTGTGAATCAAGGTCGGCAGGCGGAAGGTCGGCACGAGGGCGAACTCGTTGCGACTGGCGTCGATCTCGCCGGGGTGGACGTGGCTGCGGACGTAGCTGGGAATCGCGTTCTCCGGCCAGCCCCAGCCCTTGAGGGTGGGGGAGTAGAACTCGAGCTTGCGCGAGGGGGTCGGAAAGCCGGCCTTGGGCTGGCCGTCGACCATCACGCCGATCGGGCGGAGGTTCGGGTCGAGGGTCACGCCGATGGCCGGCTTGGCCTCCTTTGGCTTAGCGGGCTGCTCGGTGGTGATCAGCCCGGTAGTCGGGTCGGCCCTGGAGCCCTCGAGATCGGCCGAGGACAGCGCGGCCTCGTGGTCGCGGTAGGCGTCAGTCTTCACCTCGAAGGCGGTGTACTTGCGCATGTACTCGAGCGGCGTGAGCCCCTCGGCCGCGGCCGCCTCCGGCAGGCCGGGGACGCTGTTCTCGAAGATCCACTGGTAGTATTCGTCGATCCGCAGCTTCTCGCCGGGGCGGTAGGGCGACTCGAAGTACTTGCGGATGCCGAGCGAGCCATCAGGGTCGATCCGCCAGGACAGCTCGATCCAGAACTCGCCCTCCTCCCAGACTTCGCCAGGGTTGGCCTGGTAGGTGAAGTCGAACGTTTCGCCCCGCTTCTCGCGCAGCACCCGCAGGACCGGTTGGCGGAAGCCGAGCCACTGGCCGGCGTAGGTCTCGTAGCTGAAGGTGTCGTGGCGCTCGGGGCCGTGACCCATCGGCAGGACGTAGTCGGCGAACCAGGCGGTCTCGCTCCAGGTCGGGGTGAGGCAGGCGTGGAGGCCGATCTTGGACTCGTCTTTGAGGACCTCGATCCAGGAGAAGCCGTCCGGGTTCGTCCAGACCGGATTGTAGACGCGCGTAAAGTAGGCCCCCAGCTTGCCGCGCCCCTCCTTGAGGAAGTGGGGCAGCAGAAAGCTCATCTCGTGGTGGGCCAATGGGTACTCCAGGGGCCAGGACAGCTCGTTCCAGACGTTCGGGTGGGGCGCCCTGGAGTGGGGAATCGGGACGAACTTGTGCCAGAGGTTCGGCGCGGTGCCGCCCGGTGTGGCCACCGAACCGGTCAGGACGTTCAGGAAGAAAAGGGCTCGGGCAACCTCCCAGCCGCCGAGATTGCCAGCCGCGGCAGCCCGCCAGATATGGGCCGAGAACGCCGAGCCGGCGGCGGCGACCTCGCGGGCCAGCTCCACGATCGTGGCGGCCGGAACCCGGCTCTCGGCTTCGGCCAGCTCGGGCGTGTACTGGGCGTAGTGGGCCTTGATCACGTCGACGAAGCGCTCGAAGGTGATCGGTCCGTCCGGATGCTCCTCGCGGAGGAACTCGGCCCAGTTGACCCAGCGGCGCATGAACTCCGCGTCGAAACTTCCCTCCTGGAGGATGATGTTGGCCATCGCCAGCAGCACCGCCCCCTCGCTGCCCGGCCAGGTCGGGACCCAGTAGTCGGCGTTGGAGGCGGTGTTCGACAGCCGCGGGTCGAGCACCGCGACCTTGGCGCCCCCCATCTTGGCCTCGACGATCCGCTGGGCGTAGGGGTTGAAGTAGTGGCCGCTCTCGAGGTGGGCGTTGATCATCAGGATGAAGCGGGCGTTGGCGTAGTCCGGCGACGGGCGGTCGGCGCCGAACCAGAAGGCGTAGCCGGCCCGCGCACCGGCCGAGCAGACGTTGGTGTGGGAGTTGTGGCCGTCGATGCCCCAGGCGGGCAGGACGCGGTCCATGTAGCCGTCCTCGCCGGGCCGCCCGACGTGGTAGAAGATCTCGGTCTTGCGATCCTCGACCAGCAACTGGCGGATGCGGGCCCCGATGTCGTCGAGGACGTCGTCCCAGGAGACGCGCTCCCACTGACCGCCGCCGCGCTCGCCGACCCGACGCAACGGATAGAGGAGCCGCTCGGGGTCCTGGACCTGGTCGATCGTGGCCGGGCCTTTGGCGCAGTTGCGGCCGCGGCTGGCCGGATGATAGGGGTTGCCCTCGAACTTGCGGATCTCGAGCGTCTCCTGATCGATGTAAGCCAGCAGCCCACAGCCGGCCTCGCAGTTGAAACAGATCGTCGGGACCAGGCTATAGGTCTTCTCGACCTTGCGCGGCCAGGCGGTTGACTCGTACTCGGTCCAGTGGTCCCACTGCTCCGGCGGCGGATACGACACCAGCCCGCTCGTCCGCTCAGGCTCGAACGGCTCCGACGGAATCCGCCCCTCCATCGGCAGCTTCGTCTTCCGCGCCTGACCGTCCTTGAACCAGTTGATCTTCATCGTCTCTCCAGTGGGCAGTTGGCAGTGGGCAGTGGGCAGCAGACGAAGCGCTGTCTCTCCTCTGCTGCCCGCCGCCCACTGCCCACTCGTCAGCTCATCGGCACCGACTGCCCCGCTCGAATCCAGACATCTTCGTAGATCCAGAGGCCGGCGAGACTGAGCAGCGCGGCGATGGCACTCAGCCCGATCGGCAGGACGCCGGCGAGGACGGCCAGCAGGATCAGGGTCGGGACGACCGCGCCCGCGGCCACGACTCCGAGCCAGAAGGCACGTGAGCCTGGTCCGCGCTTGATGAAGTCGGCCGCGGTGGCGACGTCCTTGTTGGCGTGGATGGAGTAAACCTCGCTCAGCACGACGCCGAGCGTGACGAGGATCGCGCCGAGGAGGACAGCCCCAAGGACACTGAGCGTGAGGGGATTGGCGCCGGCGATTGGAGCCAGCAGGAGCAGCGCGGACGCGCCGGCCAGCACCGCCGCCGCCAGGAGCTGCGGCAGCAGGAGCGGGCTCTGCCAGAAGTCGCGGCCTTCGCACTGACCAAACAGGAAGGCGCTGTAGCCGGCCGCGGCCGCGCCCAGGATCACGCCTGGCCAGATGAGCAGACGGGCCAGGTTGGTCAGCCCGGCCAGCGACCCGACCAGCCAGAGGGCGGCGACGAGGCCGTACAGGATCAGGATATAGCTCCCCCAAGGGAGCCACGAGCGCAGGTTTGGGCTCAGGACGACCTTCAGGAAACGATCCGGGCGCTTGAGGTCCCAGACCAGCAGGCCGGCGGTCATCGCCGTGAAGAGGGCGGCGAGGAAGGGCGCCCAGCGCGTCAGGAACGCGTCGTCCGGTCCCACCGCCAGCAGTGGCCCGGCGACCATGAGCGCCCCGCCCCCGATCGACTTGGTCCAGAGGTAGGCCGCGACCTTCCAACCCCAGGCTTTGGGGTGGGGCACGTCGTAGACGGTGACGGCGCGGGTGCCGGAGTTGCCCTGCACGCCGAGGTCGAGCGGGCCGCGGCTTGCGGACGGCGCGGCGGGGTTGCCGTTGGGGCCGAAGGTAGGGTTACGCGGCCCTCCCCAGCCAGCCGTGTCGACGGCGCCCTTCGGCTCCAGGCTCACCGTCGAAGGGCCGACCTGCGACCACATGTACATTGAGGGCTGGGTGGCCAGGCCGGGGGTCATGATCGTCTCGTCGGCGCCGACGTAGAACACCTGTGGGCGGGTGCCCTGGTCGGGCCGGCGGACCTGGACGGGCTCGCGGGCGAGCATCTGGGTGATCTCGCTGATGGGGTCCTGGAGGTCGCCGGCGATGATAGCCTTGGTCGGGCAGACGACGACGCAGGCCGGCAGCATGCCGCGGTCGGTCCGGTGGGCGCAGTAGTTGCACTTGGCGGCGGTATGGGAGCGAGGATCGATGTAGAGGGCGTCGTAGGGGCAGGCCTGCATGCAGCTCTTGCAGCCGATGCAGGCCTCCGGATCGAAGTCGACGATCCCGTCCGAGCGCTTATACAGTGACTTGGTCGGACAGATCTCGACGCAGGGGGCATCCTCACAGTGCTGGCACCGCTCGATCGAGAAGTAGCGCCGCGTGTTCGGGAACTCGCCCTTCTCGATGTACTTGACCCAGGTGCGGAAGCCGCCCAGCGGGACGTCGTTCTCGACCTCGCAGGCCACCGTGCAAGCGTGGCAGCCGATGCACTTGCGATGGTCGATCACGAACCCATACTTGGTCATCTCGGCTCCAGGGTAGCAAGCTCGCGGCAGGATAGCAGGCCGACGGTCCGCGGTGTGGGCAGCCGCCGAGTATAGCGCGCCCGTGCGGTGCGACGCACCGCGCGTCGGCCGTCCAATGCGAGAGTCCGGCCGCGAGACCGCGACCCGTGGTATCCTGCCCTCGCGGAGTACCTTGCGGACGGGCCCGACCAGGACGCTGTGATCCCGACCCCAACTGCTGGGTCCCGCCCGATGCGTAGAGGAGCGTGTATGCCAAAGAAGCAGAGGCGTCGACCGGTACGCCGACGTCGGCCAGACAACGATGGAGACGCCGCTGACAACCTGCGGCGCATGGATGCTGCCGCCCAGACGCTGGTCCGCGGCACCCCCCCTGCCCAGCTTCGCTCAGAGCTCTCCGACCGCGAGCTGCTGCTCGACGAGGCCGACCGAGCTGCCCAGCTCGAGCCGAACGCCTCGAACCTGGCCCGCTATCGAGCCGCGCGCTCGCAGCGCGACGTGGCCCGCCGCGCCGTCCAACTCTCCGACGCCGCGCCACCCGATCCGAGTTGACCCCCTGGCCCTGGAGGGGCGACCGGCCGGTCGCCCCTCCAGGTACCGCGTCGCCATCGGTGTCGCGAGGTGCGAGCTACTGCGGGCGACGGCCAACGAGGCCAGGCTCAGCCGCCATCTGTGTCCCCAGCATCGGGCAGCAGCATCGCGGCGCTGAGGAGCCCTAAGCCAGCCGACATATACGACCATCGCCCGCCCGGCTTCTGCCCGCCGAGCCGTTGGAGAGCGTTCACGGCGAACAGGACCGCCGCCGCCGCCAGACAGAACCGCCTCGGATTCGCAAGAATTCCGCTCACGTTACCTGCTCCTTCCTCACGGGAGAATGTCCCCTGCATGCCACCCGGCGCCGGCGCGCCAGTAGTGCTGCAGCCGATCGTCGGTCCGCAGCACGATGAGCTCGAGCTGGAAGGTGAAGCTGCTTTCGATCAGCGCGACGACCTCCTTGACGTTGCTCCCGTAGGTATGTTCGCGGTTCCAGCTCCGAGCTCCGGGGCCCGGAGGATCGGACCAACGCCAGTGCTGAAACTGGTCTCCGACCGCGACGCACAACTCGAAGTCCCCGAGGCTCCACTCGTTGGGGCAGTTGAACTGCCCCTCGATCATACAGGGAGGGCCGTGCGCGCCACCTTCTCCGAAGGTACCCTCCGATTGCCAGCTCGCGCCCGGTCCGGGGGCACGGCTGAAATGCTCCATGAAGCCGTCGTTCAGCACGCACACCACTTCCAGCCGGCCAAGCCCGTTCTCCGGTAGCTCGGTGATCCCGACGTGGCTCTGCACCAGGGCCGGGCCACTGGCCGCCACGTTGCTCCCGAAGCTCTCCTGGGGATACCAGGTCCCGCGCGGTCGAGTGCTCGTGTAACCGTTTTCTCGGGTCCAGTGACTCAACTGCTGGACCGGGCCGGTCGACGCCGTCTTGACGACGACCTCGAAATCGCCGGGGGCGTTGTGGTTGCTCTGAATGAAGCCGGGCACGCTGGCGGCGTTGGACGGACCGAAGATCCCCCCGTCAACCCATTTCCGGCTGGTTTGAGAGAACCGCCAGTGGTGCAGGCCGCCGCCCGACGCAGCCGTCCGTCGGTACACGAGCTCGAAGTCGCGGTTATAGGTGCTGGCGGTGGCCGCTGGCATCGTCGCGGCATCCGGTGTCGCGAACTGGCCAACCGACTGCCAGGAGAACGGGGCGGTCGAGTTTTCGCGCCGCCGGTGCCGGACCTGGCCGCTCTTCAGGTAGAACAGCTCGAAGTCGCGATGACTCGATCCGTTGCCGCTCTCGAGCAGACAGCCGTTGTGCAGGCGACGCTTGGTCCACGGGTCGGGGTTAGTCCCGCGCAGGCCGAGCTTCGGAAGCTGGTCGATTCGGCATTCGCCATACGCGATCTTGAAGAAGCCCTGATCGCCCCAGAGTGTGCCGTCGTCCTTGTACCACGAGTTCTTGGCGATCCAGCAGCCGTCCAGATCGTCATAGCCGACGATCAGCACCGCATGGAACCCCTTGAAGTCGCCGGTTATGTGCTTGTAACAACCGCTCCCGTAGGCGTACAGATCCTCGTACAACTCGAAGAACGCGAGCAGCGGACCGACCGTAGCGAGCCAGACGCGGCAGTTGTCGAAGTCCTGTAGGATCCATGGAAGCGCGGTTCGCACGACTCGGCCCGCACGGTCACGAGTCGGCGCGTAGGGCAAGGGCGGGGCCCCGGTCGCTTCGCCTTGCCAGCGAAAGCAGTCTGGGTCGGCGATACCGTCGAAGATCGCGGCAGCGGCTACTCGGAAGACGTTCTCGAAGTCCTTGCACCTGCCCCCGGCGCGACCGTGCAGGTCGCCTTCCGACCGCGCGCACCAGACGGCATGCTCGATCCGCACCATACTTTCCACCAGGGCCACCGTCGCAAAGGCGGTGCAGGCTTTGCAGGGGCGCTGGTTACGAGGGGGCGTGATCCACGGCCAACCACGGTAGTTGCGCCAGTCCACCTGAGCGGGGAGCGCACCGCCCATGACTACGGCCTCGAGGGCGGCTCGGGTGGTTCGATCTTGGAGGGCTCGTCGGGTGACAGGAAGCCTTCCGGCGGCACGCCGCCATACTGGTGGGCTTCGTCCGCGTCGAGAAAGCCGAGCCTCGCGGCTTGCTCGACCAGGAAGGCGTTGGTCGGCGGGCCGGCCTTGAACAGTCCGGCGAAGTCGAGCCCACTCACCCCGACCACCCTCGCGGCTGCCTGAAGGGCGCCGAGACTGTTCGAGGAGGCACCGCCCGGGTAGGTCGGGAGAGGGT
>JACCZL010000066.1 GCA_013695975.1 Chloroflexota bacterium | reverse complement strand
GGCGGGGCGTCGATCGAGAGCGGATCGCGCGGGTCCGGCCCGGCTAGCGCGCCGAGCAGAATGGCGCCGTCGCGGACGGTGCGCGTCATCGGGCCGACGTGCGAGCGACCGGCCCAATAGTCGGCTGTCGGGTGGTAGGGCACGCGCCCAAACGACGGCTTCATCCCGAAAATGCCGCAGAGCGCGGCGGGAATTCTGACCGAGCCGGCCCCATCGCTACCATGGGCGAGCGGTCCCAAACCGGCCGCGACGGCCGCGCCCGCTCCGCCCGACGACGCGCCGGACGTCCGATCGAGCCGCCACGGGTTGCGGCACGGTGGCCCGAGCAGGTTGTCGCACATGTCCTTGTAGCCGAAGTGAGGCGTGTTGGTCTTGCCGAGCAGTACCCCACCGGCCGCCTTGAGACGGCCCGCGGCGACGCCGTCCTGTGTCGGCACGTTGTGCTCGAACCACTTGGAGCCGAAAGTCGTCCGGACGCCCTCGGTCAGCTCGAGGTCCTTGACCGAGTACGGAATGCCGTCGAGCGGCCCCAGCAGCTCGCCTCGACGCGCCCGTTGCTCGGACGCACGGGCACACTCACGGGCGATCTCCAAGGTCGGCGTGAGGAACGCGTTGAGCGTCGGATTGAGTTGCTCGATCCGCGCCACGACGGCGTCGGCAACCTCGACTGGTGACAGCTCGCCTGAGCGAAACCGCCGTCCGAGCTCAGTCGCCGACGTGTAACACAGCTCTATCTGGTCCATAGCCCCTCCCGAGTCCAGCATCCCACAGCATCGTAGCGCGAGCTCGCTTAGAGGCGCATCGCAAGCAGCGGGACCAGCATCTCTTGTTCGGCGAGGGCGCCGTGGTTACCGATCAACGGGAGGGCCGGTTGGCGTTTCGAGAACGGAGCCACGAACTGATGGTCCCCTCGAGCCAGCAGGATGAGATCGCCGGCCCGCCGCCGCGCCGCTGGCGAGATCGGCCCGGGGCCGAACAGTCCGCTCTCGAACGCCGCACCCGGATCGAGCAGCTCAGCCACTGCCGCGAGCCGCTCGGCGCAGTAGGCCCGCACCGCGCCGGCGCGCCCCGGTCGGGCATGGAGGTACGCGAGCCGCCGTTCGCCGGTCGGCGTCGAGAGCAAGTCGGCCATCAGGGCAGGGTGCTGATCCAAGCGCACCATATGTTTGGGGTGGCTCGAGACGTGCCCGTGATCGGCGGTGAGCAAGAGCAGCAGATCGCCTCTTGGTCGATGTGACCGGAGCCAGCGCCCGAGCGCGAAGTCGAAGGTGGCGAGCTCCTCGGTGTGCTCAGCGCCCTCGGGCCCGGCGTGGTGCCCTACCGTATCGAGCGTCGGCCAGTACGCGTAGATGGAGGTACGTTCCGCGCGCCTGCCCTGAGCGAGGGCTTGCTCGACCATCGGGAAGATGCTCGATGTCGCGTAGTGCCCGCACCAGTCCGCCCCCTGGAACAGCATCGCGCTCAACCCAGAGCCACGGTGGATCGCGGGGCAGATCGCCACCGGGCGCACGCCAGCTCGGTCGAGCCGCTGCGCGAGGGTCTCGACACCGAAGAACGCCGTCGGATCGTGACCGCCGAGCTCCGCATCCTGATAGGTGCCCGCTCCGGCGGCAGGCCCCCACCGCGCAATCTCGACCGCCTCTCCGAACTCCTGGAGGTAGACCGTCCAGCCAATCAAGCCGTGTCTGCCCGGCGTCTGTCCGGTGTTCAAGCTCGTAAGGGCCGGCATCGTCGACGACGGAAAGACCGATGTGATCGTCGCGATCGAGACATCGGGGTCGCCCGACCCGGCACGCTCGAGGAGGCCTGCGATGGTTGGCGCCGCGTCAGCGGCTACGCCGGCGTCGAGCTGCCCCCGACCGAGCCCATCGACGACCAGCAGGAGAACTTTGGTCACGCCGGCGGTCAGGGCAGGCGGCAGGACCATCTCGTCGAGCGCTGGCGCGATACCCCTGGTGGGGACGTCGAGCACCGCGCAGATCGAGGCCGGCACGTTCAGGAGACTCTGGCCGTCGTAGCGCGGGAGTACACGCTCCTCGACGGTCGGGGTGCGGATCACCCTGCTATGCTAACCGCCGACGCCGTCGGGCGCCAGACCAGCCAGGCACAAGGGAGACAAGCGTGACCGACTACGTGCGCTACGACGCGAGCCAGATCTCGGCCTGGATGACCGCGGTCTTCGAGAAGCTGGGGGTGCCCTCAAGAGACGCCGCGATTACCACCGACACGCTGGTCGACAGCGACTTGATGGGCATCGACTCGCACGGGCTCGCCCGCGTCGCGGTCCATCCGAGCTATGCTCGCGGCTTGCGTGAGGGCACGGTCGATCCGAACGCCGTCCCTGAGGTGGTTTACGAGGCCGCCGCGACGGCGGTGGTCGACGGCCATGGCGGCCTGGGCCCGGTCGCGGCTACACGGGCGATGGAGCTGGCGATCGACAAGGCTCGCGAGACCGGCGCGGGGTTCGTCTCGGTCACCAACAGCCGCCACTACGGCGCGGCCGCCCACTACTCGCGGATGGCGCTCGAGCACGGCATGATCGGCATCTCGATGACGATCGGCGGCCTCGGCGTCGTCCCGACCTTCGGCCGCGGGCGCCGCATCGGGATCAACCCGATGAGCGTCGCCGCGCCGGCCGAAAACGAGCCCCCATTCATCCTTGACATTGCCACCAGCGTCGTCGCCGCCGGCAAGCTCGAGCTCGCCAAGATGGCCGGCAAGCAGGTTCCGCTGGGCTGGATCGTCGACGCCGAGGGCAAGCCGACCACGGATCCCGACGACTTCTGGCGCGGCGGCGCGCTCCTGCCGCTGGGCGGGGCGCCAGAGACCGGCAGCTACAAGGGCTACGGCCTGTCGGTGATGATCGACATCTTTTGCGGCATCCTCTCGGGCCTCGGCTTCAGCGCCGGCCTCAAAACGGCCGGCCAGGACGCGACGCCGCACTTCCAGGGAGCGTTGCGGGTCGACGGCTTCCGTCCGCTCGGTGGGTTCAAGGCGATGATGGACGACCTGCTCCAGACGCTCAAGGCGACCGAGCCCGCCGAGGGGGCCGAGCGGGTCCTCGTCCACGGTGAGAAGGAGGCCAGGGCGCGACTGGACCGCGAGCGCAACGGCATCCCATATCATCGGCAGGTGGTCGGAACCCTCGAACAGCTCGCCGGCGACGTCGGCATCCCGCTTCCGGCGCCGGTGCCGGGCTGAGCCCTGGTCGAGATTCGGTTCGGCGAGGACGATGGCCGCCGTGTCCTGCTGGTCGACGGCGCGGTCCAGTCCGACGTCGAGGGCGGCGGGTACTGGGCGGCGATGGTGCCGGACGTTCGTCCCCGCCGTGCCCTGCTGCTCGGCCTGGGGGCAGGCACGATCGCCAGGCTGCTCCACGCGCGATTCGGTCCGGTGCCCATCGTCGGCGTGGACGACGATCGATCCGTCCTCGACATCGCTCGGGACGAGCTGGCCGATCTTCCGCACCTGGAGCTGGTCGACGACGATGCGTTCGCGTACGTCGCCCGAGCGGAGGAGCGATTCGACCTCGCCTGCATCGACCTCTACCGCGGCGCGCAGCCACAGCCGCGGATCGTCAGCCGGCCGTTCCTCCGCCAGCTTCGCGCCCTTCTGGCACCACGCGGCCAGGCCGCCTTCAACCTCTTCATCGACCGCCGCGTAGAAACCAGGGTCGGGCGGATCGGCCGCGTCTTTCGCGTCCTGGAGCGAATCAGGGTCGGCAAGAACCTGGTTGTCTGGTGCCGATGAACCCCGTTGGGACATACGACGTGCGCCCAATCTCTCGTCCAGCGCAGTGAGGGCGCACGCCGTGCGCCCCTACGACAGCAGCTCGAAGCTCATCGCGACGCCACCGCCGCCGCCGTGGCAGAGGGCGGCCATGCCCCGCTTGCCGCCGCGCTGGGCCAGGGCGTGGAGGAGCGTCACGACCAGGCGAGCGCCAGTGGCGCCAATCGGGTGGCCCAGGGCGATCGCCCCACCTTGAACGTTCACCCTGTCCCAGTCCCAGCCAAGCACCTTGCCGTTGGCGAGAACCTGCGCAGCAAAGGCTTCGTTGATCTCGAACAGATCATAGTCTTCGAGCCGCGTGCCGGTCTTTTCGAGTAGGCGCTGGATGGCGCCGACGGGCGCGTCGAAAAGCCAGAGCGGGGCGATGCCAAACGTGGCGTGAGCGACGACTCGGGCGAGTGGCCTCAGCTTGTGCGTCTGTACTGCCTGCTCGCAGGCGATCACGAGCGCCGCCGCGCCGTCGGTGATGCCCGGCGCATTGCCCGCCGTCACCAGGCCGTCCGGGGTAAAGGCCGGCTTCAGCGCGCCCAGAGCGGCGGTCGACGTGTCCGCCCGTGGGCCCTCGTCGCGGGCGACGACCGTCGAGCCCTTGCCGTTGGCGACGACCACAGGCACGATCTCGTCGTCGAAGCGGCCCGCTTCACTGGCCGACACGGCCTGCTCGTGGCTACGGAGCGAGTACTCGTCCATCTCCCGGCGGCTGATGCCGTACTTCTCGGCGATCGCCTCGGCGGCATGGCCCATGTGGCGGTCCTCGAAAGGGCACCAGAGTCCATCGTGAACGACGGCGTCCTCGAGCTGAACCCCACCCAGGCGGACTCCGCGACGCGAGCCCATGAACAGGTGCGGAGCAGCGCTCATGTTCTCCATGCCGCCCGCCACCATCACCGCGGCGCCTCCCAGGCGGATCGTCTGCGCCGCGATGTTGAGCGCCTCGAGCCCCGAGGCACAGACCTTGTTCACCGTCGTCGCCGAGCTATGGTCCGGGATGCCGGCCCCCAACGCAGCCTGGCGAGCGGGCGCCTGGCCAAGCCCGGCCGAGACGACATTGCCCATGACGACATCGTCGACGATCTCAGGATCGATGCCTGCCCGCTCGACCGCCGCGCGGACGGCCACCGCCCCCAGCCTGGGCGCCGGCGTCTGACTCAGCCCCCCCATGAACCTGCCGATCGGCGTTCGCGCGGCGCCCACAATGAAGACTTCGGTCACGGTATTGCTCCATGGACCTGTACCGGCCCTGGGAAGATTGTAGCGAGGACGAGGCCGCGGGGCGCGCGGGCTGTTGTCGAGTCCGCGGGTAGGGTATCCTAGCCGCGGCGGAATCGACCTCCGCCACACCGCGACGATGCGGAAGGGGGACGTGCGATGTACTTGCAGCAGTTCTTCGTCGAGGGGCTCGGGCACGCAAGCTACGTGATCGGGTCGGACCGGACCCGGGAAGCCGCCGTGGTCGACCCGCGCCGTGACATCGCGGTTTATGGCGAAGCGGCGCAGCAGGCCGGCCTGGCGATCCGCTACGTCCTCGAGACGCACGTCCACAACGATTTCCTCTCCGGCGCCAAGGCGCTTGCCGAGAGGTTCAGGGCCGAGCACGTCGCCTCAGCCGAGGCGGGACTCCGTTTCTCCCACCGCGGCGTCCGCGAGGGCGACGAGCTCCAGCTCGGCGAGCTGCGCATCCGCGTCCTGTTCACGCCTGGCCACACTCCCGAGCACGTCAGCTACGTCGTGATCGACACGTCCCGCGCAGACGCGCCGGTCCTGGCATTCACCGGCGGCGACCTGCTCGTCGGCTCGGTTGGCCGGACCGACTTGCTGGGCAAGGAGCTCGGCGCCAAACTCGCTCCCCAGCTTTACGACAGCCTCTTTGGCAAGCTGCTGCGCCTCGAGGATTACGTCGAGGTCCTCCCCACCCATGGAGCTGGCTCGCTCTGTGGCAAGGCGATCTCGTCAAAGCGCACGTCGACGATCGGCTACGAGCGTCGCTTCAACCCGGCCCTCCAGCATACCGAGAAGGACGACTTCGTGCGGTTCGTCCTCGACGGCAACCCGAACATCCCGGCCTACTACGCTCGGATGCGGCCCGGCAACCAGGCCGGGCCAGACGGCTTCGAAGCACCGGCCCCCTGCGCGCTCTCCGTCCCGGACGTCCAGCATGCCCTCGGCCACGGCGCAGCCGTGCTCGACACGCGCTCGCCGGGCGCGTTCTGCTCAGGCCACATCCCTGGGGCGTACAATGTCGGCCGCTCCCCGATGCTCGCGACCTGGGTCGGCTCCCTGATCCCGCCCGACGTCTCGCTCGTCCTGGTACTCGAGCGCGAGAGCGACTGGAACGAGGTCGTCACCGCGCTCGGCAGGGTCGGTTACGATCGGGTCCTCTGCTACTTGAAGGGCGGGATGTCCGCCTGGCAGGAGGCGGGCCTAGCGCTCGCGCGGGTCGACGAGATCGATGCCGCCGGATTGGACCGTCGCCGGCGAACCGACCGCGACCTCCAGATTCTCGACGTCCGCCAGCAGAGCGAGTGGGAGGAAGGCCACATCCCTGGCGCACGCCACATCCCCCTCCACGAGCTCCCGAAGCGGGTCGGGGAGCTCGACTCCCGCCGACCAACGGCCGTGATCTGCGGCTCCGGCTACCGCTCGAGCATCGCCGGCGCGGTGCTC
>JACCZL010000062.1 GCA_013695975.1 Chloroflexota bacterium | reverse complement strand
CGAGCTCGGCCCAGACCAGCGTCTCGTCGAGCGTGCCGGCTTGACGCAGCGCGATGCCTTCGATGTCGAGCCAGTCCTTCTCGCGGCCAGCAAAGGCTTTGAGCACGACCAGGTCTTCGGCGCCGCACGTCGTGAGCGCCACACCGCCCGGCAGCGCGAACGCCGAGGCGCGTTGCACGGCGCGTTCTTCGAAGGGCATCGCGCCCAGCGCAACGTCGATCGGGATGCCGGACTCACTCTGCAACAATGCCACCCGGTTGAGGAGCGCGAACTGCCGCGCATCGGGCAACCGGCCCTGGAAACGACCCAGGAGCGCATCGACAAAGGCGTCCTCGCCGCCAAATCCCGTGACGATCGTGAGGTCCACGTCCTGGGTCAGACGCGGCTCGCCCCAGCGCAACACGGCCAGGGCGCCGATGAAGCAGAACCGCCAGCCTCGTGCTCGGCAGAACGCCTCGACTTCCAGCGCGGCCCCGAAGATGGGGTTCACACCGCCTCACGTCGGTGGAAGAGCGCCTGCTGGCGGACCAGGCCCGAGTCCGAAAGCCGGGAAGGATGGAGAGCGACGAGCGGGGCTAGCGAGAGCAGCGCGTCGGCCGCGGCCAGCGCCTGTTGCGCCGACATCTCGCGAAGCTCCTTCTTCCGCTGCTCCGCGAGCATCAGGCTCGCACTCCGCCACTGCCGCATCCAGAGCTGTTGCGCGGAGGAGTCTACACCCATCTGGAGTACCTCCATTGTAGCCATCCGGCCCCGCCACGGTTACGCCATCTCGGCGGCGAAAGGGCTATGGCTCCCCGTAGACTTCCCTCAGCGCGGCGCGCCATTGCTCGGGCGGCGCCAGCCGCACCGCCTCGAGCAGCCCCTCGTTCACCAGCAGCAGCAGGAGCAAGTTACGCCTCTGCTCGACATACTCCGGAGGGTCGATGAGATAGCCTCCCCAGAGCTCGAGCTTCTCCGGCGTGAGCGCATGATACTGATCCATTGTGATGGCCCGCGGCTCCAGGTCGGGCGCGGGTCGCTCAGCCGAGGCTGTGGCGTCTTGCATGCACCTCTCCTTGCACGATGTCGGGCGTCACCTCGGGCCGGTCCTGCGCGGGAACGATCGTCGGCAGGGCGGCCGGCAGCCACAGGCTGAAGACCGTGCCACGGCCGACCTCGCTCTCGACCGTGAGTCGCCCATGGTGGGCCTCGGCGACCCAGCCGCAGATCGCCAAGCCCAGGCCGGTACCGCCGGCTGCCCGCGTCCGTGCGCGGTCGGCTCGATAGAAGCGCTCGAAGATGTGGGGCAGATGCTCCGCGGCGATCCCTTCGCCAGTGTCGGCCACCTTCAAGAGTACCCCGCCAGGCGCCCCCGCTAGCGAGAGTGTCACTCGACCACTCGGCGGGGTGTGTCGCAGGCCGTTGTCCAGCAGGTTCAACAGCAATTGGGTCAGCCAGGTGGCGTCACCCGATACTGGCCCCGCCTCCCCGATCAGCGTCCGAATCTCGAGTCCCCGCTCGTGCGCGCGGGGGGCGATCCGCTCGGTGACGTCGGCGACGAGCTCCTCCAGGTCCAGTGGCGCCAGCGCCAGCGGCTGGCCGGCGTCGATCCGCGCCAGCACCAGCAGGCTCTCCATCAGCTCTCGCAGGCGTTGGCCCTCGTGGTAGATGTCGTCCAGGACTCGGGCGTCGTAGGTCGGCTCGCGCGGATGTCCGCGGGCGGTCTCGGCCTGCGCGCAGATGATCGACAGCGGAGTGCGAAGCTCGTGCGCGGCGTCGGCGGTGAACCGCCGCTGACGCTGGAAGGCCTCGTCCAGGCGGCCAATCATGGCGTCGAAGGCTCGCGCCAGCCGCCCCAGCTCGTCGTCCGGCAAGGCCAGGCCAAGCCGCCTCGACAGGTCCTCGGCGCCGATCCGCTCGGCCGCGCGGGTGATCCGATCGACTGGCGCGAGCGCCCGCCCGGCCAGGAAGTAGCCGCCACCCAGAGCCAGCGCCAGGGCGGCCGCCAGTCCCAAGGCCCCGATCAGTCGAAGCTGGCCGAGGATCGCCTCGACCTCGCCGAGGGAGCGACCCACCTGGATCACTCCGATAACCCCCTCTCGCGCGCGCACCGGTTCCAGATACAGCCGCACCGCCGTCCCATCGGTCGTACGGGTGGTGTCGAAGCCCTGCTGGTCGTTGAGGATCGCTTGCACCGCCGCGGGGTCGGCGGGCGCCAGGCCCGCCAGGGCTTCGCGGCTAAAAACGATGAGGCCGTCGCGGTCCCAGACGCGGACGACGTCGAGGCCGACCGCCACCGACGGCATCTGCCCTTCCGGGAGCCTGGGTGCGTCGAAGCTGAGGCGGCCCCGCGCCCAGTCCACCTCGGTTTGCACCGCCGCGGCCTTGCTGCGGAGGAGCTCGTCGGCATTGCCGTAGAGCGCATGCTGCACCAGCCCGAGCCCAGTCAGGCCCAGCGCGAGCTGCGTGCCGGCCAGGACCACGGCGTACCAGAGCGTCAGGCGGAGCCTGGCGGTCAGCCGACGCCAGGCAGCGGTCACCCTTCGGGCTCCTGTAGTCGGTAGCCTGCGCCTCGCACCGTCAGGATCAGGGGCGGCGCGCCATGCTCCTCGAGCTTGCGACGCAGGCGTCGGATGTAAACCTCGACTAGGTTGGACGAATCCGAGCAGCCGAAGCCCCAAACACTCTCGATCATCGCCTCGCGACTGACCACCCAGCCGGGGTGGCGCATCAGGGTCTCGAGGACTCGATAATCGCGCGCGGTCAGCTCGATCGCGTCGCCGCGCCATCGCACCACCTGGGTCGCCGGATCCAGCGTCAGCTCGGAGAGCCGGAGCACGCCGCCCTTTTGTGCGGCGTTGCGGCGGAGGAGGGCGCGCAGGCGCGCTAGGAGCTCGCCGAAGGTGAACGGCTTCGTCAGATAGTCGTCCGCGCCGCTGTCGAGCCCGCCGATCTTGTCCTCTTCGGCGTCGCGCGCCGTCAGCAACAAGATCGGCGTCAGCGAGCCCCCCGCGCGCAGTCGCCGGCACACTTCCAGCCCGTCGACCCGTGGGAGCAGGACGTCCAGTACCACGGCATCGTAGCTGGTGGTCCGCGCAAAGTCCAGCGCTTCCTCGCCGTCCGACGCCAGGTCGACGGTGTATTGGGCCGCGCTCAGCGTCTCTTCCAGGACACCGGCCAGCCGCCATTCATCCTCGACCACCAGCACACGCGTCACCGGTTCCTCCTCGACACCATTCTAGTGTGCCAGGCGGCCGACGGCGATGGGCCCGATTTCACGTGGCTTTCAGCTAGCTAGCCCAAAATCAATCCTGGGTCCGCAATACAGCGGGCCTTAGACGAGCCCTGGAGGCAGCAGATGGAGTCGATACGTCTCCCCAAGCGGGGATGGTTGCACGGCCTGGCGCTCACGGCCGTGGCCCTGGCGCCGCTGGCGGTCGGTACGACGCCGGTCCTCGCCGCGGCGCAGGTCCGAGTGGTGGGGTGCAACCTCGCTTCGCTCTCCCCCGAACTGATAGCGGCCGGCTTGAATGGTGTCGCGCCCATCGCCGACGACGGCGCGGATGATGGCGTCGAGGAAGATCAGCAGCCCAAGATCGTCGGCAGCATCCCGAAGCCTCGCGGCGTGAGCGAGGACGATTCCAGGAGGCTGGCAGCGCTGAACCTCACCACCACCCGCGACCAGGCGATCGAGACGGCCATGGCCGCGGTGGCCGACCGCACCCAGCGCACCGTGAACAAGGCGGTCGTCGAGGGCGAGAACGGCTACGTGGTCTGGGCCGTCAAGACCGAGTTGAACAACTCGGGCAGCGGCCCCGATCCGAAGCTCGAGGCCAAGATCGACGCCGGCGGAGACGGCCGCGTCCTCTCCATCGAGTGCGATCCGGACGACGACTAGAGCCCCGTGATGGTTGATCTGATGGCTCGGAACGTGGTGGGGACGACCTGCCGGTCGCCCCCACCGCACGGCCTGCGAGTCGAAGCGACCTGCCAGTCGCCCCGGCAAGACTGCCGCGCTCCGCACCCAGCACTGTAACCGCAACCCACCCCGAGTCGCTAGGTCCGCCTGCAGCTCGCCGACCGCGCTGCGTGACGCGCCACGGGCGCTCCCGCCTGCCAGTGTCGGCCATGGCGGCAACCTGGATCGAAGGAGAAGGTAAACATGCATCCGAAGATTCGCCCAATGGTCGCGTCTTCAATATCACACATCGCGAGGACGCTACTATTAGTCAGCGTCATCACGATGATCGGTGCGCTCGCCGTACCCCCAATGGTGGCCGAGGCCGCTGCTCCCTGCAACGAGCCGTACAACCCGCCCTTCAACCCCGAGGACTTCAAGGACAAGGACGGCAAGCCCTACCCCATCAACAACCCGTATTTCCCGCTCAAGCCCGGCACGACCTTGAACTATGAGAAAAAGGTCGACGGCGAGCTCGAGCGCGTCAGGTTCCAGGTGACCCACGAGACCAAGACGATCCGCTACGGCGGGTCGGACGTGCGCGCCGTCGTCGTCCGGGACCGAGTGACGCTCGACGGCAAGCTGATCGAGCTGACGGACGACTGGTTCGCGCAGGACAAGCATGGCAACGTCTGGTACCTCGGGGAGGCCTCCAGAGACTTCGACCCGCCGAGTACGAAGGGCTCCTGGGAATCGGGCAAGGACGGCGCCAAGCCGGGGATCATCATGAAGGCCCAGCCGAAGGTCGGCGACACCTACCGCCAGGAGTTCTACAAGGGGGAAGCTGAAGACGCGGCCAAGGTACTGAGCCTGAGCAAGCGCGTCAAGGTGCCCTACGGCTCGTTCAGCAACGTGCTCCAGACCAAGGACTTCTCCTGTATCCCTGGCGTGCCTGACCAGGAGCACAAGTACTACGCCAAGGGCGTCGGGATGGTCCTGTCGGTCAACCTCGAGAGCAAGGAACGATTGGAGCTCGTCAGCGTCAAGACCGGGAACGACTCGGAGGACGACGAGGACGACGAGGACGACGACTAAACCCTTCCCGTAAATACGTGCGCCAGCCT
>JACCZL010000034.1 GCA_013695975.1 Chloroflexota bacterium | reverse complement strand
GCCGCCCTCGTGCGTTCAGCGGGCGCCACGGGGCGCACAGCTCGTCGGCATCCGTCCCGAGGGCCGCGTGAATCTCCGGATCGGCCAAGTCGGCGACTGCGCTGAGCGCGTACTCGACGGAGAGCAGGATCCGCGGCGGCCCCTTCACGCCCAGCAAGCCGGCCTCGGTCTGGACGAGCGCCTCGACCTCCCGCAGCGCGGTCACCGGGCTATCGGCCAGATACAGGGCCTCGAATGTACCCGGGGCGTTGTAGCGGCCGCCCCGCCGCAGGGAGCCAATCGCCGACAGGGCGGTAACGGCGTAGCGGGCGTGGATCAGGCGAAACGCCACCCCGCCGAGCGGCCGCGCGGTCAGGCGCACAACGGCCGCGTCGAGGGCGTCGGCCGACAGCACTAGCCGGGCTGCCCAGCCTCGATCGCCTCGATGAGCGCCTCGACGACCTCGGGCTTGCCCTCGATGAGGTAGGACAGCGGCGTGCGCCCGCCCAGGTCGGGGTGCGGTGCCCGCAGCCAGATGCGGACGTACTCGATTGAGCCGTCGAGCAGCTCCCGCAGGCGGCCGGTAAACGCGACGAGGTCGGCCAGCTCCCCTTGGAGCCGCGGTGAGTCGGGGTTCTTGCGGAGGCCGCGCGGGGTGCGCCCAACGACCCGCGCCATCTCCTCGGTGGACAGGGCGAGGGTGCCCGCGAGCCGGAGCGCGTCATACCGACCGCTCGCCGGGTCGTGCGCGCTCAGGATCGTGTGCGATAGCAGCGTCACATGGCCCCTCCTCCCGCGTCCATGGCCTCAAGGTCCATGAATCGTAGCAGATTACGTTCCGAACTTGTTCCGAGCCGCCCGTCGGTCATCCACCCGGCGCGGCGAATAACGGAGCCGTAGTCGACCGCGACCGACCCCTGCTCGGGGGCGCTGGGCCCTGGCAAACAGACCCCAGTCCGACAGCGCTGCCAAGGTCAGCAGTTTGATCAGATCGAGATCTTCGGGCTGGGCGGTTCGACGGTGTCAATCGTGATCGTCACGTTGGTAAGCCTACCCACCCTTGTGCCGCCGTTTCTAGGGCCTGGCGCGTCGAGAACCTACCCACCCTTCTGGCGCTCGCGGTCGAGGATGGTCTGGCCGGCCCTGGCGGCGTCGTCGAGCGCTTGCTGGGGGGTCTTCTGGCCGAAGACGACCGCCTCGATCGCCTTGCCGACCTCGGTCCCGATCTCCTGGGCGCCGGGTCCGTAGTAGGGCAGGTCGGTCGACTTCTGTGACTCGAGGTAGGCCGGGACCAGCGGGTTCTCCGCCTCGTACTCCTTCCAGCTCGGCTCCTCGCGGAAGGACAGCCGCGCCGGCAACTGGCCGAAGCCGATGTTCCAGGCCGCGGCGTTGCTCGCCTCCAGGCCGATGAACCTGGCGAACTCCCAGCCGGCCTCTTTGTTCTTGGCCTTGTCGAGGACCATGATCGTCCCGAACCCGAGCGGCGCGAGTCCGCCTCTCGGGCCGGCCGGCAGCTTGGCGGAGGCGCTCTTGAAGCTCGCGCCGGCCACCCGGGCCACCACCGCTGGGTACACCGCCATCGACCCGACCGCGCCGGTCAGGTAGTCGGTGAGCATCTGAGTCTCGTTGACCTGCTTGACCGGCATCCCCTTCCGATCGATCAGCGCCTTGTACCACTCGAGCGCAGCGACCCCCTCCGGAGCGTTAAAGGCGATCGTCTTGCCGTCGTCCGAAAGCTCTTTACCGCCGAACGCCCACAGGATGGTCGGGAAGTAGTCGGAACCGGTCTGCGAGTTGGGCGCCGTTAGCACGTAGTGGCCCCAGACCTGGTCTCCGCTGGCCGAGATCTTCCCGGCAGCCTCCAGCAACTGATCGAGCGTCGCCGGCGGCTTCTCCGGATCGAGCCCGGCCTTCTGATAGACGTCCTTGTTATAGATGAGGGCCTGGACGCCGCTGTTGACCGGCATCGCGTGCATCTTCCCGTCGCGGGTCACCGCCTTCTGGGCGCCGGGCAGCCAGTCGTAGGTCCCGATCTTCGGGTCCCAGTCGTCGAGCGCGGCCGCGTGGCCGTTGTTGATGAACAGGGCGTTGGTGGCGGGACCGCCGAGGCGGACGGCATCCGGCGGCTCGCCGCCGGCGATGGCGGTGGCCAGCTTGGCCGGAATCTCAGTCCCCGGCACCAGCACGACTTCCATCCGAACGCGGTTCTGCGACGTGTGGAAGCGTTCGACGATCGCCTGGAACGCCTCCTGCTGGGTCGGCTGGTTGAACCAGAACGTGCCGGTGATCGTCCCCTTCGCGGTCGCCGGCGCCGCGCCCTTGTCATCAGCCTGTGGCGCCGCGGGCGGTGGCCCGGCCGCGCAGGCCGACAGCAGCGCCACCGTGGCGCCCCCGCCCAGCACCCTGAGAAACTGCCGCCGAGCCATCCGATACGACCTCATCACGTCACCTCCCACGCTTACCCTTTCAGTCCGCTCATCGTGATCCCCTCGGTGAACCAGCGCTGGAAGGTGATGTAAATCACCGTCAGCGGCAGCGCTGATATCGTCGTCGCCGCCATCAGCAGCCCCCAGGGAGTCGACTCACTCCGCATGCTCGCCAGGCCCACGATGATCGTCATGATGTCTGGCTTGTTGATCACCACCAGTGGCCAGAGGAAGTCGTTCCAGCCGGCCGTGAAGGCCAGGATCGAGAGCGCCGCCACCGCCGGCATGCTGATCGGCAGGACGATCTGCCAGAGCACGCGCCACCAGCTACACCCGTCGATGCGAGCGGCGTCCTCCAGCTCGCCGGGGATGTTGAGCAAGAACTGCCGCATCAGGAACACCCCGAAGAACTGGACCAGGTGGATCACGGCGATGCCTTGATAGGTGTTCAGCAGGCCGAGCTGTCGGACGATGATGAAGCTGGGGATCAGGGTAACCTGGATCGGCACCATCATCGCCCCGAGATACAGGTAGAAGAGCGGGTCGCGCCCCCAGAACCGCAAGCGGGCGAAGGCGAAGCCGGCCAGCACCGAGGTGACAACGGTGCTCAGCGTCTCGATTGACGCGACCAGGAATGTGTTGAGCAGCCAGCGCCCGAGCGGGTACTGTCGCCAGACGTCGGCGTAGTTCTGCCAGCGGATCTCCCGCGGGATCAGGTTCAGCCCGGTCTGGAACACGTCCGCCTCGGGCTTGAGCGACGCGCTGATCATCCACGCGTACGGCAGCAGGACCACCAGCGCCCCTGCCATCAGAAAGGCGTAGACGCCGACTCGACCGAGTCGATGGCGCATCCGGCTGCCGACGCGCTGGCGCGCCACCGGCATCGCCACTTCGGCGGTCATCAGTAGATCTCCGTCCGTCGCCCGAGCAGGCGGAACTGGATCAGCGTGGCGATGAAGATGAACGCGAACAGCACATAGGCGACCGCGCTCGCATAGCCCATCCGGAAGAACTGAAACGCCTGCTGATACAGGTACAGCACGATCACGTTCGTCGCCTCGACCGGCCCGCCCCCGGTCATGACGTAGATCACGCCGAAGGCGTTCTGGGTGGCGCGGATCACGCTGAGGACGAGCACCAACAGGGTCGTCGGCATCAAGAGCGGCAGGGTGATGTGGCGGAACACCCGCCAGGCGCCGCAGCCGTCGATCCGGGCGGCCTCCTTCAGCTCGTTCGGGATGCCCTGGAGCCCGGCCAGATAGATGACCGTGAAGTAGCCGATCTCACGCCACGAGAACGTCACGATGACGGTCGGCATCGCCCAGAACGCGTCGGCCGCCCAACCCGGCGCCGGGAGGCCGGCCGAGCGAAGGAGCTGATTGACGACCCCGAACTGCGGATCCAGGATCCACAGCCAGATCACTGCCGTCGCCACCAGCGAGGTGACGACCGGCGAGTAGTAGACACCGCGGAAGAACGCGGTCCCGCGCAGCCCCTGGTTCAGCGCCAGCGCCAGCGCGATCGATCCGACCACCGTCAGCCCGAGCGTGCCAACGGTGAAGACGAACGTGTTGGCGATCGTCCGCAGAAAGCTCCGGCTGGTCAGCAGCTCCTGGTAGTTGGCGAGCCCGACCGGGCGTGGGCGCGGGTCGAGCGGACTCCACTCGAAGAACCCCAGGTAAAAAGAGTACGCCACCGGCCAGGCGATGAACACGCAGAAAAAGAGCAACGTCGGCAGCACGAACAGCGCGCCGTAGCGCGCCTGCTCCTGGCGAACGTACCCGCCGAGACCGGTGCGAATCGAGGCGATCATCGTCGACGGCCCGTTCGGCGCCTTGCTCCCCTCGGCGCCGGCGTCCGCCGAATCGTCGGCCAGAGCCTCGCGCCATTCCACGGGGAGCTTAGGCCGGCGCGGCCCGCGTGTCAATGAGCTACCATGCTGCCGGATCTGCCTCGTTGCTGGAGCCCACCGAACAACCGAGGCGCAGCCAGACACTCGCGAAGCGAGCTGTGAGCTTGGAGGGGTAGCGTGGATCGACCGAACGTGGTGGTGATCGTCAGCGACGATCAGGGGTATGGCGACCTGTCGTGCATGGGCGCGACCGACTTCCGGACCCCGCGCCTCGACGCCCTGGCCCGGTCGGGCGTGCGCTTCTCCAGCTTCTACGCCAACTCGCCGGTCTGCTCGCCGTCGCGGGCCAGCCTCCTGAGCGGGCGCTACCCCGGCAACGCCGGCGTCCGCAACATCCTGATGGGCTATCGCACCACACCGGGCCTCCCCGCCAACGTGCCCACGCTGGCGACGGCGCTCAAGCAGGAGGGCTACCAGACCGGCCTGGTCGGAAAGTGGCACCTCGGCGCGGCCGAGGGCTCGCGACCGAACGACCACGGCTTCGACGAGTCGTTCGGCCACCTGGCCGGAGCGTTCGACTACTACTCCCACCTGATCTGGTCGGCCGCCAACCGCGAGATCGTCGTGAACGGAAAGAAGGGCATCGGCTTCCTGGTACACGACCTCTGGGAGAACGGCCAGGAGGTCTGGCACGACGGGCACTACTCGACCGATCTGTTCGGCGAACGGGCCGTCCAGTACATCCGTCGAGCGGCCGGGCGCGAGGATCCGTTCTTCCTCTACGTCGGCTTCAACGCCCCGCACCATCCGATGCACGCCCCCGAGAAGTACAAAGAGCGCTTCCCCGAGCTGCCCCCCGATCGCCGGATCATGGCGGCGATGGTCAGTGCGATGGACGACCAGATCGGCGCGATGATGGACGAGCTGGAGCGGCAGGGGGTGCGCGAGAACACGATCGTCTTCTTCATGAGCGACAACGGCCCCTCGCGCCAATCCCGCAACCGCCTCGACGGGACGCTCGATCCCTACTACGGCGGCTCGACCGGCAAGATGAAGGGCCACAAGTTCAGCCTCTTCGACGGCGGCATTCGGGTGCCGTCGATGCTGAGCTGGCCGGCCCAAAT
>JACCZL010000368.1 GCA_013695975.1 Chloroflexota bacterium | reverse complement strand
CTCCGGTTCGCATCACGGCTACCGGCCGGAGAGCGCGATGAATCGCGCCCCTACGAGGGCGAACGGATGATGGGAGACGCTCATGCGCGCTGACTATGTGCTGAAGCGGATCGGGTTCTTCCTGCTGATCGTCTGGCTGGCGGCGACGCTGAACTTCTTCATCCCGCGCCTTTCCGGCCAGAACCCGATCCGTGAGCGCTTGCTCGAGCAGGCGCTGCTCGGCGGCTACGTCCACGCCGGCATGAGCGAAATGGTCGCCGAATACGAGCAGCGCTTCGGCCTGGACCAGCCGCTCTGGGTCCAGTACGTCCGCTACCTGGACGACCTCACCAGGCTCGACTTCAACTACTCGATCGCCAACTATCCACGGACTGTCAAGGAGATCATGGTCGAGGCCCTGCCCTGGACGATCGGACTACTGGGCCTGACCACGGTCCTATCCTTCGTGCTCGGGACCCTGCTCGGGGCGTTCATGGGCTGGCCGCGCTCGCCGGCAATTCTCAAGTTCATCCTGCCGCCGCTGCTGGCGCTGCACGCGATCCCGTACTACCTGCTCGGGCTGGTGCTGATGTACCTGTTCTCGTTCCAGGCCAAGTGGTTCCCGAACATCGGTGGCTATACGGCCGGTCAAATTCCCGATGCGGCGAGCCTGGCCTTCTGGGGTGATATCCTGCACCACGCCTTTTTGCCGGCCGCCTCGATCGTCCTGGCGGCGATCGGCGGCTGGGCGCTGGCGATGCGGGCGATGGTCGTGACCGTTCAGGGTGAGGACTTCATCACCTTCGCCGACGCCAAGGGTCTGAAGCCGGGCACCATCTTCCTGCGGTACGCGATCCGCAACACCCTCCTGCCCCAGACCACGGCGCTGGCGCTGGCGCTGGGGCACATCGTCTCCGGCGCGGTGCTCGTCGAGGTCGTGTTCGGGTATCCGGGCATCGGGACCGTCCTGTTCACTGCGATTCGCCAGGCCGACTGGTTCTTGATCCAGGGCATGGTCTTCGCCGTCATTCTGACCCTCGGCCTGGCGACGCTGCTTCTGGACCTGACCTACCCGCTGCTCGATCCGCGGATCACCTACCGGAGGGCCTGAGGTGAGCATCGTCCACGAGGTCACCGGGGCCGGACCGGCGCTCGCCAGCCCCGACCACACCGAAGCTGCCCCGGAGGCACCAGAGTCGGGCCTGCGCCTTCGAGCCTCGCGGGGGGAGCGCTGGCGCGACCTTCTCCGCTACTTGCGACGCAACCCCAGCCTGGTCGTCGGGACCCTGCTGGTCGTGAGCCTGCTGCTGTTCTCGGGCATCGGGTCGCTGCTCTGGGAGGTGGACCGCTACCGTCCACTGTCCGTCCGTGCCCTCCAGCCGCCCTCGTGGGACCTGCCGTTCGGAAGCGACCGGCAGGGGCGGGACCTGTTCGCCACGATGATCGTCGGGACGCCGATGACGCTGCGGGTCGGCCTGATCGCCGGCTTCCTCGGCGTCGGCATCGGGACGGTGCTCGCGTTCGTGGGCGCCTACTACCGCGGCTGGATCGACGCGCTCATCCGCGGCGTCGTCGACATCGGGCTGACCGTGCCGGGGTTACTGGTCTTGATCATCGTCGCGGTGACCATCCGCGAGGCGATGTCGGTTGAGCGAATGGCGCTGGTCGTCGCGAGCCTGGCCTGGCTCTGGCCGGCCCGCACGATCCGGTCCCAGGTCCTGACGATGCGTGAACGGGCCTGGGTCCAGGTGGCGCAGCTCTCGGGCATGAGCGGGCCCGAGATCATCGTCAAGGAGATGCTGCCGAACCTATTCCCGTTCCTGGCAGCGGCGCTGGTCAACAGCATCTCGTCGGCGATCCTGGCGACGATCGGCCTGGAGGCGCTCGGCCTCGGCCCGATCGACGCGCCGACGCTAGGGATGACCGTCTACTGGGTCCTCTTCAACGCCGCCCTGATCAACGGCTGGTGGTGGTGGTGGGCCCCGCCGATCGCGATCCTGGCGATCCTCTTCATCGGCCTGTTCCTGGTCTCGGTCGGCCTCGACGAGATCGCCAACCCGCGGCTGCGCCGCGCGGTATAACGGACTACGCTGCGTTCCGGCCGGCTTGGCCCAGCTTCCGTGCTATCCTGATCCCCGAGACGCTTGGGAGCTGGGGGAACCAGCTTGCGCGTCTCCGAGCAGAAGCCGAGCATGGCGGGTGAGAACCTGGGGAGCCGAGCGACTCAGGCAGCTATCGCTCCGACAGAGGCACCAGACTGGGCGAACGACCCGCGGCGGGTCGACCTGGCGGAGACGATGCTGAGCCGGGCGATGCGGAGAGGCGACCACCAAGCGCTGGCAAGCCACGTGATGTTCCTACAGGAGAAGGGGCTGGACATCCAAGCGGTGTACGAGCGAGCGCGCGTGGATTGCCCGAACGCGCCAACGCTGCCCGAATTGGAAGCCGACCTCGTCGCGGCCCGAGCCGAGCAGCCGTAGCGCCAGACCGCCGTTCTCCCTTACGAACCGGTTGCTGCCAGCACCTCGCCGATCTGGTCCGGCTTGATCGACGGGGCGTCCCGATACAGGTAGCACGACGCGGCACGGTGCCGGTCGGTCCGGAACAGCGGCGGGGGAGCTTCCACGCACATCGGCATGGCGTGCGGGCAGCGAGCGGTGAACTTGCAGGCCGGCTGCCCGTCTCGGAGCGTCCCCGCCACGGGGGAGGGTGGCGCCTCGCCGTGCCAGGTGCGGTCGGGGTCGGGCAGCGGGATCGAGCCGACCAGGAGCTGGGTGTACGGGTGCTTCGGGTCCTGGACCACCCGCTCGACGTCGCCCACCTCGGCGACCGAGCCGCGATAGAGGACGATGATGTCCCGGCTGATCTGGTAGGCCGTGGGCAGGTCGTGGGTGATGTAGATCAGGGAGATGCCGAACTCCTGGTTGAGCTGGCGCAGAGACCCGAGGATGGTCGCCCGCAGCGA
Organism: Chloroflexota bacterium; assembly: GCA_013695975.1. GTDB lineage: Bacteria > Chloroflexota > UBA6077 > UBA6077 > JACCZL01 > JACCZL01. The sequence goes on along the minus strand of JACCZL010000368.1, from coordinate 1,673 downwards.
GGCATCGACCATCGAGACCGGCTCGTCGGCGATGATCAGGCGCGGACGGATCAGCAGGGCGCGGGCAACCATCACCCGCTGGCGCTGGCCGCCGCTGAGCTGGTGGGGGAAGCGCCCGAGCGTCTCCTCCGGGCGGAGCCCGACCGCGCGGAGGGCGCGCTCGACCATCGCCTCGGCCTCCTGCTTCGAGCCGGCCAGCCGGAACTTGGCGATCGGCGTCTCGAGGACGTGATCGACGCGATAGAAGGGATTGTAGACCTCGTACGGGTCCTGGAAGATCACCTGGACGTCGCGTCGGAACGCGCGCCGTTCCCCGCTCGACAGCGTTCGGAGATCCTCTCCCTTGTACAGGACCGCCCCGTCCGTCGGCGTCACCAGCCCGAGCAACAGGCGGGCCAGGGTCGTCTTGCCGCTGCCGCTCTCGCCGACGACGGCGGTGATCGACGGTGGCTCGGCCTGGATCGCCAGCGAGAAGTCCTCCAGGGCGACGGTGGTGCGCCTGGTAAAGAGCCCGCCCCCAAACACTTTGGTGGCGCCCCGGACTTCGAGCAGCGGGATCATGCTGGCGCCTCGTACAGGTGGCAGGCCGCCCAGTGGCCCGGGCGGACCTCGCGCAGCGGTGGGGCCTCGACCGCGCAGATGTCCATCGCCGCGGGGCAGCGGGGACGGAACGCGCAGCCTGGTGGCCGATCCAGCAGGGACGGCGGTAGGCCCGGTATCCCCTGGAACTGTCCCTTCCTTTCCAGCGACGGCAGGCTGGCGATCAGGAGCTGGCTGTACGGGTGCAACGGCTCGTGGAAGATGTCGGCGACGTCGCACAGCTCGACGAGGCCGCCGGCGTACATGACGCCCAGGCGATCGACGGCCTGGGCCATCAGCCCCATGTCGTGGCCGACTAGGATGATGGCGGCCCCGATATCCTCCTGAACCCGCCGCAGCGTCTCCATGACCTGCCGCTGAACGACGACATCGAGGGCGCTGGTCGGCTCGTCGGCGATGATGACCCTGGGGCGCAGGCTGATCCCGATGGCGACGCAGACCCGCTGCTTCATCCCGCCACTCAGCTCGTGCGGGAACATGCCCGCGACGCTCGACCGCAGGCCCACCCGCTCCAGCAGGTCCCCGATGCGCGCGTCCAGCTCCCGTCGCGAGAGCTGCTCGGCGTGATCCCGCAGGGCGTCGACGAGCTGCTCCCTGACCCGCAGGACCGGATTGAGCGTGTTCATCGCCCCCTGGGCGACCAGGGCGATCGCGGCCAGGCGCAGCCGCCGCATCGCCTCTTCGGAGAGCCCTAACAGCTCCACGCCGTCGAGCAGCACCTCGCCGCCCTCGATCCGGCCGGGCGGGCGGATGAGACGCATCAGCGCCAGGGCGATGGTCGACTTGCCGGAGCCGGACTCGCCGACCAGGCCGAGCCGCTCCGAGGCCCGCAGGTCGAAGCTGACCCCGTCGACGGCCTTTACCGGCCCGCGCGGCGTGTGATAGTAGACCCGAAGGTCGCGGACCTGCAGGACGCTCGGCCCCCCGTTGCTTCGCTCGGCCCCGTTCACCGGCATGCTCCTCCCCACTCGGGCCTGACTCTACCGCGATGGTGGGGGCGTGTCAATGCCGCGGCTCCAAGGGGGTGCGGGTCAGATTCTTGCGCCAAGTGGCGGAACGGCCGGGTCCGCGGG
>JACCZL010000017.1 GCA_013695975.1 Chloroflexota bacterium | reverse complement strand
CAGCCGGGGATCAAGACCCTTCGCCAGGCCGTGCCCGTGACCGCGGTGCGTGCTCGTGATGAGGTCCGTGTCGCGAATCGCGGCGCACGCGCCGACCGCGACGGCCTCCATGCCGCTATACGGGTGGGCCGAACCGCGGACCAGGCCCTGCTTGTACAGGTCGACGACCGCCTGCTCGAAGAACCTGATCCGCCACATCTGGCGGTACATCTCGAGCAGTTGGTCGCCAGAGAGCGGTGGGGCCTGCGCCCGCTCGACACTTGCCGCGGCCATCCCATACCTCCCCGTCTGCAAGACGACGGATGTTGGCCTGGTGCCGCCACCCGAGCAGACTACTCTCAACGGGATACGACGCGATCAGCAGTAACCGTCGCTTGTCTACTGACTACGGTCCGTACCATAGTTGCGCCCCCACCTGACTGTCAAGCGGTGTGTAGTTAGCCAGCAAGAATGTCCGCCTGACGCGCCAGCAAGAATGTCCGCTGGTGAGGGTGGTGCACGCGCCCTCGAGCGGAGGGCGAGATGCGGTTCACGGAGACGATGGTTGGGCGACGCGAGGCGATCGTGGGGCTGGTGCGGGAGGGGCTGCTGAGCCAGGTGGACGCGGCGGCGGAGCTGGGGCTGAGCCCACGGCAGGTGCGGCGGCTGGTCCGGCGGGCCGAGGCGGCCGGCGAGGCGCGCGGGGCGCTGGCGTATCAGCGGTGGCACCCGGCCCCGAACCGGCTGGCTGCGGACAGGGCGGGCGCGGCGCGGGCGGTCTACGAGGCGCACCCACGCTGGAGCGCGCAGGCGATCTGGGAGGAGCTGGAGGCCGGCGGCCAAGCGCCGCTGCCGAGTCTGCGCACGGTCAGCCGGTGGCTGGGCAGCTGGCGCGGGGTCGCCCCCGACCGGCGGCCGAAGCCGGCGCGGCGGTTCGAGGCGGAGCGCCCGCTGGATCTGGTCCAGATGGACACCACCAGCGGGCTCTGGCTCGATGGGCGGCGGACGGCGTACGTGATCGTGCTGCTGGACGACTACTCGCGGGCGATCCTGGCCGCCCGCGCGGTCGAGGCCGACTCGAGCTGGCACAACCTGCGGGTGCTCGAGGAGGCGGTCGGCCGCTACGGGCCGCCGCGGGTGGTCTACAGCGACAACGGCTCGGTGTTCCGAACCACCCGCCACGGCGGCAGCCGCTTCTTCGTGTACCGCCCGGAGGTGCTGGCCGGCGAGGCCCCGACCCAGCTCGCCCGCGCGCTCGGGGAGCTCGGGACGACCCTGCTGACCCACACCCTCGGCAACGCCCGCGCCAAGGGCAAGCTGGAGCGCTGGAACCGCTTCTTCCAGGAGCGGGTCCTGGCCGACGGGCCGGTCGCGAGCGTCGATGCCCTCGATGCCGCGCTCCAGGCCTGGGTCGGCCGCTACAACGAGCGGCACCACCACCGCGGGATCGGTGGCCCCCCGGCCGGACGCCTGGCCGGCCACGTCCCGCGGTCGCTGCCGGCCGGGGCGCGCCCGCTCGGCGACGTCTGCGCCCTGCTCCAGACTCGCAAAGTGGCCCGCGATCACACGCTCTCGCTCGACGGCGTCAGCTACACCCTGCCGCGCGAGCCGAACCTGGTCGCCTTCACGGTCGAGCTGCGCGTCCGCCCCGGCCAGACCGTCCGCGTCTGGCACGCCGATCGCCTCGCGGCTGAGTTCCCGCACGGGACCCCGCCGCCGCCCGATGGGCTCACCGTCGACGACCTGCTCCGAGAGATCCTGCCACACCTGGAGCCGAAGCAGCCGCGGGCGGAGGGGGCGCCGCCGCGAGCCCGCTCGGCCGCCCGCGGCGCCGGCCGAGGAGGACGAACGTTCTGGGAAGGAAGGAGGTAAGGACCGCGCTCAGAGCACCGCCGGGCGGACCTTCTACCTGGCGTACCACAGCGGACATTCTCCTTGGCGTACTACAGTTGACAGCGCCTGTCGGCGTGCCGCACAATGGCGATCAGTTCGAATCGTTCGAGGGCTCAAGTTCGGCAGCGGGGGATGGTCGGAC
>JACCZL010000363.1 GCA_013695975.1 Chloroflexota bacterium | reverse complement strand
CCTCGACGTCGTGCACGAAGATGCCCGGGTCACCGGTCACACCAGAGGTCGTCCAGACCGCGTAGCGCCCGAGATACTGCTGGCCGACTCGAGCCTCATTCGCCAGAAAGGACTCGACGCCGGCCCGGGCCACCGCTCGGTCGGTTACCCACTCGTCGAAGCTCCCCATCAATTGCGGCTTCGACACCGGCGGCAGGTCGCGCCGGTCCTTGACATCAGGCGGCAGGTGCCGGTACAGCTTGCGGTAGAACGGCGATCGGGCTCGGGCGAATCGGACCAGGTCCGCGAGCCGAGCCCGCTGGCGGGCCATGACGGCAGCCCGGCTGCCGCGCTCGGCGCGCCAGAGATCCCAGGCGAGGCCCACGAAGGTCGAGGCGTTCCGCATGGTCTTTCCCAGATCCAGTTCGCGACTGTGGATGATGACGCAGGCGACATCGTCTCCGCCACCAGGCAGTATCGATCGGGTGTCCGCCACGTTCTTGCGCCGTGCGTCGGCGGGCGACACCCGTCTCGGACCGCGACAGTAGTCCGGTGTGCGGCATCTGCGGCGTCGCGACCACCCAGCCCGAGCGGCCCGTCGATGCGTCGATGCTCCGCCAGATGACGGGCGTCCTCCGCCACCGTGGGCCGGACAGCGACGGCTTTCACCTCGCGTCGGGTATCGGCCTCGGCGTCCAGCGGCTGGCCATCAACGACCTCAGAACGGGCGACCAGCCGATCTCCAACGAGGACAGCACAATCACCGTGGTCTGCAACGGGGAGATCTACAATTTCCTGGAGCTGCGGCAGACGCTCGTCGCGGCCGGCCACCGCTTTCGGTCGCGGTCGGACGTCGAGGTCATCATCCACCTCTACGAGGAGCACGGCGTCGACTGTCTCGACCGGCTGCGCGGGATGTTTGCCTTCGCGCTCTGGGATGCGCCCCGCCGCCAACTGATGCTGGCACGCGACCGCCTCGGGATCAAGCCGCTGCTCTACGCGATCGGCAAGGATGGCTGCTACTTCGGCTCGGAGTACAAGTCGATCCTGATGGCGGATCGGATTGAGCGTCGGCTCGACGTCGAGGCCCTCGAGGACGTCTTCACCCTCGGGTTCGTCACGGGTTCGAAGACCTTTTTCACCGAGATTCGGCGACTCCCGCCCGGCCACTATCTGCTGTATGCACGCGGGCAGGCGTCCGTTCATCAGTACTGGGATGTGCCGGCTCCCTCGATCGGGCACGCGGACCGCTCGAAGAGCTCCGACGAGTGGGCCGAGGCGATCCTGGAGAAACTGCGCGAATCGGTTTCGCTCCACCTTCGCGGCGACGTTCCGATCGGGGCCTGGCTGAGCGCCGGCCTCGATTCCAGCAGCGTCGTGGCGTTGATGGAGCGGCAGACGCGCGAGCCCGTCCAGACGTTTAGCGTCGCCTTCGAGGATCCCGCATTCGACGAGGTGCGTCACCAGCGGACGCTCGACCGCTTTCCCGGCTACGACCTGTCCAACCGAAGCGTCGTCTGCGGCGCGGTTCACTTCGAGCTGTTCTCCAAGGCCGCCTGGCACCTCGAAGACCCCTGGACCAACGCCGTGCAGGTCCCGCGCCTGCTCGTCTCCGAGGCGGCTGCCCGCGATGTCAAGGTCGTCCTGACCGGCGAAGGCTCGGACGAAGTCTTCGGTGGCTATCCTTGGTTCAGCGCTGACCGACTGCTCCGACCGTTCGCCCGGCTCCCGCTCCCGTTGCGTCGCATGCTGGCGGCGTTCCCACCGATTGCCAAACGCTGGCCGGGGGGCAGCCGCCTACTCCGGGCGCCGCTGCCGATGAGCCTGGGGCGGTACCGAGCCCTGATCGCCCCCGTCGATCTGATCTTCCTGCCCCGGCTCTTCACAGCCGACTGGCGGCAGTCGCTCTCACGGGTCGACGGCGGCGCCAGCGAGCTGCGACTGCCGCCCGATTTTCGGGCCTGGCATCCGTTCGCTCAGCTCCAGTATTACGAGCTCAAGATCCGCCTCCCCGACGACATCGTCCACGAGCTCGACCGCACGTCGATGGCCTACTCGCTCGAGGCGCGGGTGCCGTTCCTGGATCACGAGCTTGTCGAGCTCTGCGCTCGGATTCCCGGGTCGCTCAAGGAAAAGGGACCCCGCGAGAAGGACATCCTCCGACGGGCGATGGCCGGACACTTGCCGGCCGAGATCGCGCAGCGGAAGAAGCGGGGGCTCACCTCGCCCCGAGCGGCGTGGCTGCGCGGTCGGCTCCCGGACTTCGCCGCCGAGCTGCTGTCGGAGCGGAGTTTGGCGGACAAAGGCTACTTCGACCCGCGCGTTGTCGCGCAATTACTCGCGCAGCACCGCGCGGGTGCCGCGGATCATGCCAGCAGCCTGCTCGCAGTCCTCGGCACCCAGCTCTGGGACGACCTGTTCATGCGGGGCTGCCGCCCCCCAGCTCAGCCCAGACCTGGCGGAACTTCCCGCTGAGCGGGTGGCGCGCGAGCGCCTCGGCGCCCCGCTCGACGCGCACCATCGGCAGGCCGTGGGCGTCGAGATACTCTCCCAGGCGATGGGTCACCGCCGCCCAGACCTGCTCACCATCCGCCTCCGCTGTCGTTTCGAGCCGCACACGCAGGGTCCGAGGACCGGTCTGGACCACCTGGTAGCGCTGAACACCCGCGGCCTCCTCGACGACGCTCGCCAGGGCCAGGGGGAGCAGCGGGACGACCTCGCCGCTCGGGGTCTCCAGGTACACGATCTCGTCACGCCGCCCTTCGACTCGGACGCGGGGGAGTGGGCTGCCGCAGGCGCAGCCGCCCGGCAGGAGGGTGACGCTATCGCCGAGGTCGTAGCGGATCAGCGGCTGAACTCGGTTGGCCAGATTGGTCAGGAGCACGGTGTACGACGCCTCTCCGGCCGGAACCGGCCGGTACGCCTCGTCGACCGGCTCGAGAATCGCCCAGTCGGCGCTGACGTGCAGCCCGCCGCGCAGGCAGCCCCAGGCAAAGCGCGCGCATTCGGAGGCGCCATAATTTTCTCGCACGGGACCCCCAAACGCCGCGATGATTCGGCGGCGGGCGGCCGGCGCCAGCCACTCCCCGCCATAGCCTACCAGGGCCGGCCGGATCGCCAACCGCCCGGCGAGCTGCTCCCCCGCCAGGAGCGTTAGCGCGGTGGGGTAGCCGATCAGCTCGGCCGGCTGGAACTCGTTCAATTCCTGCACCAGCGCGGGCAGCGGCCTCATAGCCGAAAAGACCCGAACCCGGTCGAACGGCCACGGACGATTTCTTCGGGCAACTTCCATCATGCTGGCGCTGACGTAATGGCCGCCGGTCGCGACCACGTTGGCCACGCGGTCACCCAGGCGGAGCATTCCCCAGAGCCGCCGCGGTGTCATCCAGGCCACCAGGCCACGCACCAGCGTCAAGGCCCCATACAGGGCGACGGCGTCGGCATCCTGCACGAAGACGCCGCGTTCCCCGCTAATGCCGGAGCTCGTCCACGCGACGTAGCGACCGAGATACTGCCGCCCGACGAGCCGCTCGTCGGCGAGGAACGCTTCGACGCCGGCCCGCGTCACGGCCGGATCAGTCCCCCACCGGTCGAAGTCGGCCATCAGCTCCCGCTTCGTCACCGGTGGGAGCGCTCGAAGGTCGATTTCCGCCGGCAGGTGGCGGTAGCGCTCGCGGTAGAGGGGGGACCGCCCCCGCGCGAAGCGGACCAGCTCCGCCAGTCGGGCCCGCTGTCGAGCCGCGACAGCGGCCGGACCGCCATGGCTGGCGCGCCAGGCATCCGCGGCGTAGCCCAGAAGCTTGAGGCGGTTGATGGCGGTCATGTCGTCGGAGCACCTCGGCGACGCGGGCCAGGGCGCGAGAATATCATGACACAGCACCCCGTGCTACCGGAGCATGCAGGAGGGGTGTCCCGACCAAAACCATCCCGGCGACGTCTCGTAGGAAGGGTTTGACACGGCGGCCTCCCGGCGGCACACTGCTGGCGGACAATCGGGCGGCGGCCGGGTCGGCGCGCCGCTCCGGGGAGACGATCGAGATGGTGTGTCGAGCGTGGTCGGCGGTCCTCCTGTGCGCCTTTGGTCTGGCCCTGCTGCCGTGGGCGGCCGCCGCTCAGCCGGCGCCGTTGCGGCTGCTGGGTGAGTTTTCCTTTCCGAGCAAGACTCAGTTCCAGTCGACGACCGTCGGCGGGCTGTCTGGGGTGGCCTACGACCCGCGGCGCGGCGTCTACTACGCCGTCTCCGACGATCGCGGCGAGCTCGAGGCGCCACGATACTACACGCTCAGGATCGACGTCGGACTCGGCGGCATCGGCGACGTTCGGATCGTCGGGGTGACCACCCTCGACAGCGACGCCGCCACGCCCGGCATCCAACCCTACGAGCGGAACGACTGCGACTTCGAGGAGATCGCCCTCTTGCCGGACGACACCCTGCTGATCTCCTCCGAGCGCGATCGGGTCGGTCGGCCTTGGATCCGCCGCTTCGCCCTCGATGGGACCCTGCTCGACGAGCTGTCCCAGCGCGAGAAGTTCGTGGCCGTCTCGGAGCCGGGAACGGAGGGACGGCCGCCGGTCGTCCTGAAGGGGACCCGGACCAACCTCGGCTACGAAGGCATGGCCCTCTCGCCGGACGGCGGCACGCTCTACGTGGCCAACGAGGAGGCGCTTGCCCAGGACGGCCCGATCGCCACGCGCGCCGCGGGCACCAACGTCCGGATCGTCGAGTACGACCTGCTGCGCGCACCGGCCCGACTCGGCGGCGAGCAAGTCTACCGCACGGAGGCCATCTTTGCTGACCCGAACCCCGTCACCGGCTTTGCCGACAACGGCGTCTCGGGCATGCTCTGGGTGCGCCACGTCCTGCCCCAATTCGACCTGCTCGTGATGGAACGGAGCTTCGCGACCGGCGTCGGCAACGACGTCAACATCTACGGCGTTCGGCTCGCCGACGCCCAGAACGTCGCGGCCCTCGACGCCCTGCCTCAGCCGTTCACCAACCGCACCGTCCAGAAAACCCTCCTGGCGAACATGGCCCGCCTGGGCATCGCCGCCGACAACCTCGAGGGCATGACGCTCGGACCGCCGCTGTCGAACGGCAAGCTGTCGCTACTCTTGATCAGCGACGACAACTTCAGCGCCTTCGACCCACCCCAGGTCAACCAGTTTATCCTCTTCGAGCTCGACGCCGTCGCGGGGAAGTGACGAACGCGCCCTACCGGGGACCGCATGACGCCGTAGGGGCGCGATTTATCGCGCCCCTAGGCATGGACCCAAGGCCGATGTCTGCACCGGACGTCAGGATCGACGCCTACGGCGTGCCGCTGCGTCACCAGGGAAGAACCTGGCTTAGCTCCATGCCTATGGGCGCGATGCATCGCCCTCCTACCGAGATGCCCGGTGTGCTCTAATGAGAGGCATCCCCAGGCGCATTGATGAACTGACCCAGGGAGGCCAATGATGGCAGTCGCCGACGAAGGCGTCGAGGTCCGAGCGCCCGTCGAGGGCAGGTTCGGCGAGATCCTGACTCCAGCGGCGCTCGGCTTCGTCGCTCGGCTCCAGCGCGAGTTCGGCCCCACCCGCGAGGCCCTGCTCCGTCGGCGGGCCGAGCGCCAGGCCGAGCTGGACGCCGGGGCGAGTCCCGACTTCCTGCCGGAGACGCGTGAGATCCGTGAGGGTGCCTGGCGGGTCGCGCCAGTCCCCGCCGACCTCCAGAAGCGCTGGGTCGAGATCACGGGGCCGTCCGAGCGGAAGATGGTGATCAACGCCCTCAACTCGGGGGCCAACGTCTTCATGGCCGACTTCGAGGACGCCCACACCCCGAGCTGGACCAATATGGTCGAAGGCCAGATCAACCTTATCGACGCCATCGAGCGGACCATCGCGCTCACCAATCCAGACGGCAGGACCTACCGCCTGGACGACCAGGTCGCCACCCTGCTGGTCCGTCCGCG
>JACCZL010000937.1 GCA_013695975.1 Chloroflexota bacterium | reverse complement strand
GGCGGGGTCTGCGAGGATGTGTAGATCTCGCGGACCCCGCCGGGCGACACGCTCATGCGTTCGGCCGGGGCCCCGGCTGAATGTTCTGATTCAGGCGGAAGAAGTTCGTCGGGTCGAAGCGGTCCTTGAGCGCCACCAGTCGGTCGTAGTTGGCGCCGTACGCCGCCCGGATCCGGCTGGCGCCTTCCTGGCCGCCTTCGAGGTAGTTGACGTAGACGGCACCGGCCGCGAACGGCCGGACGGCATCCCAGAGGTCGCGGGCCCAGCGCACGTTGCGATCGGCGTCGGCCGGGTCCTCCCAGCGGGAGATGATCAGGAAGTTGTAGTCCCAGTCGCGGTGGCCGAAGGCGGTCGCGTCCGGCGCGACGCGGCGATAGGCGCCGCCGAACTGCTCGAGCACCACCGCCGACAGCGGCGACGGGGTCGCGGCGAACCGATCGACCACCAGGTCGATCGCCTCGTCGGGGAGTTTCTTGAGGAACTCGGACTTCCAGTAGTTCTGGAGCCCAAACGGGAAGCCCTCGTCCGTCAGTGTCTGCATCTGCTCGTAGCGGATGGGTGCCACGAGATCGTCCAGCGGCGAGGTCCGCTCCCGCAGCGGCCGAAGCAGTGCTTCGCCCTGCTCGATCGGACCGTTGTAGCAGACGATCAGGGCGAGCACCTGGGCGCCCTCGGGCGTGGTCATCAAGACGGCGAACACCGAGGACGCGTCCGGGGCGGACGCGTTGAACTCGCGGAAGGCGCGCAAAACGTCCTTCGCCCGCTCGTGCGGATAGAGCAGCATGCCGCCGAGGATCGGGCCGACCGGGTGGAGGCGGTACTCGAACGAGGTCACCACCCCGAAGTTGCCGCCGCCGCCGCGCAGGCCCCAGAACAGGTCGGCGTGCTCGTCGGCGCTCGCAGTGACGACGGTCCCGTCCGCCAGGACGACGTCGGCCGAGATCAGGTTGTCGCAGGCCATGCCGTAGCTGCGGCCGAGCAAGCCGAAGCCGCCGCCTAGGGTCAGGCCGGCGATGCCGGTCGACGAGATGAGCCCGCCGGTGGAGGCCAGGCCAAACGCCTGGCACTCGCGGTCGAACTCGCGCCAGGTCAGCCCGGCCTGCGCGCGCACGGTGCGGGCGGCGGGGTCCACCCGGATCCCCTTCATCGGGCTCAGGTCGATCATCAGGCCGCCGTCGCAAACGGCGTTGCCGGCCACGTTGTGGCCGCCGCCCCGCACGCTCACGACGAGTCCCTGCTCGCGCGCGAATCGGACCGTCTTGACGACGTCGCCGGTCGCGGTGCAGCGGGCGATGAGCGCCGGGCGGCGGTCGATCATCCCGTTGAAGATCTGACGGGCCGCGTCGTAGCCGTCGCCGCCGGGACGGAGCAGCGGCCCGCCGAGACTGGCCGCTAGCGCCGCGATCATCGCCTCATCGACCGCGAGCGTCGAGTGGGCCGGCACCTCGACCGTCATACTGTCATCCTCCATTCACCCCGGCCCTCGCCCTGGCGTGATTCCAAGACGCCTCTGCTCGTCTCCGCGTGGCGCCAGATCTTCAAGGGCTTGCGCCGGGTCGTGCGTGCGGGGGTGGCGTGGCAGATTAGCCCGCTCGCCCTTGACTCGGGGCAATGATAGGTCGTCATCTCGTTGCTGTCAATGCCCGTAGCGTTGCTGCCGGTCAGCTTGCGGAAGCGTCCGCGACCGTGCGCTGCCGGGACACCGGCGGCTTGACAGCCGCGATCGCCCCGGTTCGGTACCGCGCGCGAGCTGGCGTGGATGGTCGTCGGCCGATGGGTGGTGCTGCTACCCTGCCGGTCCGATGGATCGGACGGCACTGACTGGACTCGAGCCGGAGCAGCTGATTGGGCTGATTCTGCAACTGCAGGCCCGCTTAGTGGAGCAGGACGCGCGGATCGCCGAGTTGGAGGCGGAACTGGCGCAGGCGGGCGGGCCGCCGAAGACCTCGGAGAACTCGTCGCTGCCGCCATCGCTTGCAATCAAGCCGAACGGTGCTCAGCGACGGGGCAGGAAGCGCGGGCCGAAGCGCGGGCATCCGGGATCGAGTCGGTTGCGCCAGCGTCCGGATGTGGTGATGCGCTGCCGGCCGACGGCCTGCCGCGGCTGCGGGGCGGCGCTGGGCGAGCGGGATCAGCGGCGGGTACGCCGGAGCCAGGTAGTGGAACTGCCGGAGCTGCGGCCGGTAGTGCTGGAAGCCTGGGCCTACGCGGCGCGCTGCGCCACCTGTGGGGAACGGACCGTAGCCGAGACGCCGCCCGGGTTCGAACCCGAGCGGACGTTCGGGCCGCGGGTCGAGGCGCTGCTGGGCTATCTGCATTACGGCCACCACCTGTCCCACGAGCGGTTGGCGACGGTCTGCGGGAGCGTCTTCGGGCTGGCCATCAGCGAGGGGGCGATCGCCACCGCCCTGGCGCGGTTGGCCGGGCGGGCCAAGCCGGCGGCCAAGGCGATCGCCGAGACGGTCCACGCCGGTCCGGTGATCAACTCCGACGAGACAGGCGTGCGGGTGGACGGGAAGAACTGGTGGCACTGGGTGTTCCAGACCCCGAGTGCCAGTTATCACACGATCGTCCCGAGCCGAGGGGCCGAGGTGGTGGCGGCGTTCCTGGGCGGGGCACGGCCCGAGGTGTGGGGCTCCGATACCTACCCGAGCCGGCTCGCGGCACCGGCCGCGGAGCATCAGCTCTGCTTGAGTCACCAGATCCGCGACCTGACCTACGCCGAGG
>JACCZL010000354.1 GCA_013695975.1 Chloroflexota bacterium | reverse complement strand
CACGATCGCCTCGGCCACGACGGCGACGGCCGCCACGCCGAGGGCCGCGAGATTCGGCGGCGGCTGGCGGACGGTCCCGAGCGACAGGGTGAAGAGGGTGTCGCCATCGAACGGCGTATGGGATGGTCGGATCGCGAGCGCAACGCCATCGTGGGCGACCTGGGCCAAGCGTGTCGCGCCCGCCGTATCGAGCGGGGCGTCCGTCACTACGACGCCGATCGTCGTGCTGGCTCCGAGGAGCGGGCCGTCCTCGACCGAGCCCGGGCGATGGCGGATGCCGAGCTCGCGATACGCTTCCGAGCCGGCGAAGCCCGGGCCGTCCGTCCGGCGAGTGCCGGCCAGGATCTGTCCGCTCGATGGGTCGACGACGTCGCCGCCGGGGTTGACGGCGACCAGTGCCCCGACCGTGGTGCCATCGGCGAGCCTGGTGCTCGCCGAGCCGATCCCGCCCTTGGTCGCCAGGCCTGGGCCGTGCAGCTTGCCCACCGTCGCTCCTGTCCCTGCCCCCACACTACCCTCGGCCGGCGGCGCCCCACTCGCACTACGGCAGGCTCGCTCGCCGGACGCGGCATCCGGACGCGCCGCCTGATCGCCGATCAGCAGATCAAACAGTACCGCGCCCGGCACGATCGGGACCACCACAGGGCCGACCCGGAGGCCGATCCCACGATCCTCGAGGTAGCGCATCACGCCGCTGGCGGCGTCGAGCCCAAAGGCGCTTCCGCCAGTCAGGAGCACGGCGTGGACCCGCTCGACGGTGTGCTCGGGTCGGAGGAGATCGGTCTCCCGCGTGCCGGGCGCCGCGCCGCGGACGTCGACGCCGGCGACGGCGCCCTGGTCGTCTCCAAACAGGACGACGGTGCAGCCGGTCACCCCGACCGTGTCGGTGTCGTGGCCGACGAGGACGCCGGGGACGTCGCAGATCGAGTTCATCGCGCGATCAGCGTACACCGTCTGCCTGCGCCTGGCGAGGTGCGGGCGTGGTCGCAAGCCCATCCTGCAGGGCATACTGCCGCCAGGTCGACGAGCCAGGAGGCACCGGATGGCGATCACCGAGCAACGGCTGACCCTCGAGGAGTTCCTCCAACTGCCCGAGGAGGAGCCGCCCCTCGAATACTGGGACGGGAGGGTCACTCGCAAGGTGTCACCGCAAGGGCAGCACAGCATGCTCAAATTGGGGTTTGCGAACCGGATCAACGACTACGCGGTGCCGCGGAAGCTGGCGCGGGCCATCCCCGAGCTGCGAGCGACCTTCGGCGGGGGCTCGCCGGTCCCCGATCTGGCCGTGTACCGTTGGGACCGAGTGCCGGTCGATCCGGACGGGAAGGTGAGCAACGTCTTCCGTACGCCGCCGGACATCGCGATCGAGGTCGTCTCACCCGGGCAGAGCGTCCCGGAGCTCTTGAAGAAGTGCCGATGGTTCGTGGACCACGGCGTCGAGATCGCGGTGCTGGCGCACCCCGGGCAGGAGTGGGTGCGGCTGGTCCGGGCTGGCGCCGAGCCACTGCTGCTGCGCGGCGCCGACCGGATCGACCTGGACGCGGTTTTGCCGGGCTTCGAGCTGACCGTCGACGGCCTCTTCGCCACGCTCTACCACGAATAGCCCGCGCCTCTACAACGGGAACTGGTAGAGCAGCATGAGCGCCGTGTAGGCGGCGACGGCGAGCCAGTCGAGGGACCGCGGCCGACGCCCCGGCAAGCGGGTGCGGCGGGGTGCTGCGCAGTCAGGCCGTGGGCGTGAGGGGGGAGGTCACGCCTCGCGATGCCCGCTGTCCCGTGCGCCGCCAGAGCTCGAGATCCATCGGCTCGAAGACCGTGTCACCGACCTGTCCCGGCCGCGGCACCATGTGGTCGACCTCGCCGGAGAGGATGGGGAGCGGGATGCGTTCCGGGTAGGCGACGCACGCGGGGCGCCCGCCGAGGCGGTAGTGAGCGCAGCCGAGGCACCCCTGCCACTCGTCGACGCGGTCTGATGGCTTCCAGCTCGTCGGCATCAGTCGACCACCACCCTCACCGTCTCGCCCCTGAGCGCGATCACATAATCCACGCCGTCGCCGCCCGCGTCGAGCGCGACGATGCCATCATATCCCAATCGGATCAGCCTGCGCCTGATCTCCGCGGCCGCGTCCGGGGTGATCCGCGGATTAGCAGGACGCAGCTCGCGAGCGACGCCGTCAGCGAAGTCGGCGATCTCGGCCTCCGGGCCGCGGAGCGGGGTGCGCGTCCTCACGGCCACGACCAGCTCGGTGTCGCCGTGGAAGGCGTCTGACTCCGTGGCCGTGTAGGACCCCCGGCCATAGGATCCGATCCGCGAGGCTGCGATTCGTACGCCGCGCTCGACGATGCGCCTTGCCGCGGTCGGCGTTGTTCGGTGATAGGTCACCGTCTTGACCGCGGAGTCGGCTAGCCAGCGCGGAACCTCGTCCGGAGTGATGGGGTGAAGTGGTCGAGCCGGTCGCAGGGTGAGCTCCTCGCGTGAGATGCGCTGAGGTTACCCTTTCCGATTAGCCGGCTGCGGAAGACGGCGAGTTGGGCCTCGAAGACGCACGCTGTGCGCCCCTACAGCGGGAACTGGTAGAGCAGCATGAAGGCTGTGTAGGCGGCGACCGCGGCGAGGGCGAGCCAGTCGAGGGGCTGCATGTGGAGCTGGGCCAGGCGGGTGCGGCCCTTGCCGCCGACGTAGCAGCGGGCTTCCATCGCGAGGATCAGGTCCTCGGCGCGGCGGAACGTGCCGATGAAGAGTGGGACGACGATCGGGACGAGCTGGCGGGTCTGCTGGATGAAGCGGAACCGCCCACGGCGGCCGAGGTCGGCGCCGCGCGAGGCCTGGGCCTTCATGATCCGCTCGAGCTCCTCGGCCAGGGTCGGGACGAAGCGGAGGGCGATCGCGAGGATCATCGCAAGCTCGTGGGCGGGCACCCGGAGGGGGCGCAGCGGCTGGAGCAGGAGCTCGACGCCGTGGGTCAAGCCGGTCGTGGTGGTGGTGAAGGTCAGGACGCTGGTGACCATCAGGAGGGCGAACAGCCGCGCGATCGAAACGATCGAGAGTCGCAGGCTCGCCTCGGTGATCGTGAAAGTGAGCCAGAACGGGGTCTCCTGGCGCCAGAGAATCGGGCTGCCGGTCGGGTCGTAGTTGCCGGCGAAGAGGAGCTGGAAGATGAAGAAGATGGTTAGGACCGGTAGGACCGGCCGGATGCCGCGCAGGACGTAGCCGAGCGGGAGGCCCGAGAAGACGATCAGCGCCAGGACTGACACCACCAGGAAGACGTTGCCGAGGTACGTCGTCACCGAGGTGATCGCCCAGACCAGCAGGATCAGCGCGAGGAGTTTGGCGCGCGGGTCCATGCGGTGGGTGACCGAGCGACCCGGCAGGTACTGGCCGAGGGTGACGTCCCTCAGGAAGTCAAAATCGTCCATGCCGCGGCTTCGGCCTCGTCGAGGGTGAGGACGTCGAATGGCGCGTCGAGGCCGCGCTGGCGGAGGGCCGCCATGAGCTGGGTGACCTGGGGGACGCCCAGGCCCAGCTCGGCCAGGCGCTCGGTCTGGCGGAATACTCCACGGACCGGCCCGCTGAGCGCGGTCAGCCCGCCGGCGATCACCCAGACTCGCTCGGCCAGCTCAGCCACTTCCTCCATGTTGTGCGAGACGAAGACGACGGCGATGCCGCGTTCCTGGCGGAGCCGCAGGATCGTCTCGAGCAGCTCGAGTCGTCCCTGGGGGTCGAGACTGGAGGTCGGTTCGTCGAGGACCAGGATCCGTGGTTCCAGCGCGAGGACGCCGGCAATCGCCACCCGGCGCATCTCGCCGCCGCTGAGCCCGAAGGTGTAGCGGTCCTTGAACGTCTCGAAGCCGAGGCCGACGGCCTCCATCGCCTCGCGCACTCGCCGCCGCACCTCGGGTCGGTCACAGCCGAGCTTGCGCGGACCGAACGCGACGTCGTCGCCGACGGTCGGCTCGAACAACTGCGCCTCGGGGAACTGGAAGACCAGCCCGACCTGCCGCCGAATCTGTCGGATGTCGATCGTCGGGTCGGCGAGGTCAGCGCCGGCGACGCGGACGGTCCCTCGCTGGGGCCGAAGCAGTCCGTTGAGATGCTGGACGAGCGTGGACTTGCCAGACCCGGTATGGCCGATGATGGCCGCGACTTCGTTCGGGCCCAGCTCGAACTCGGCCCCCTTGAGGGCCACCGACTCGAGTGGCGTGCCCCGCAGATAGTTGTGGCAGAGGTCGTGGACGACGACGATCGGTTCGGCCCGCTCGTCCGCTTGTAGGGGCGACCGGTCGGTCGCCCTTCGGCTCGCATCGTCCGCGGC
>JACCZL010000918.1 GCA_013695975.1 Chloroflexota bacterium | reverse complement strand
CCCGACGACTCGGGGCCGTCCGCAGCGGGGCCTGGTAAGGCCCAATGTCCGCGCCAACACGTAAGCTGGCGGTCGCCTCCCTGATCGTGATGGCCGGGTTCATGGCCAGCCGGGTGCTGGGCCTCGTTCGCAACGTCGTCATCGCCCAGCAGTTCGGAGCTGGGCGCGAGTATGAAGCGTTCATCGTGGCGCTCACGGTTCCCGACCTGGTCTTCCAGGTGCTGGCCGGCGGGGCAGTCGGGTCGGCGTTCATTCCAGTCTTCACGTCCTACTTCACTCGCCAGCAGGAGGACGAAGCCTGGCGACTCACGAGCACCGTGATGACGGTGGCGATGCTCGCGACCGGCGTGGTCGCGCTGGCACTGGCCCTGCTCGCCCGGCCGGTCACCGAGCTCCTAGCGCCCGGCTGGGACGCGGAATCGAAGGACCTGACGGCCACCCTGATGCGCACGATGCTCGTCTCGCCGATCCTCTTCGCCGTGAGCGGCTTCGCCACGAGCGTCCTGAACTCGTTCCAGCGCTTCGCGCTGACGGCGCTGGCGCCGATTGTCTACAACGCGACGATCATCGTCGGCGCCGTCGTCCTGCGCCCGCTCGGCATCGAGGGCGTGGCGCTCGGCGTGGCGGCGGGCGCGGCGCTCCATCTGCTGGTGCAGGTCCCCGGCCTGATCGCCCAGGGGATGCGGTTCCGCTTTAGCCTCGACCTGCGCCACCCGGGCGTTCGGTCGGTGCTCCGCCTGACGGGGCCGCGGATGGTCGGTCTCGGGGTGATGCAGCTCAGTCAGGTCATGACGGTAGTACTCGGCACCTACCTGATCGCCGGGAGCATCGGCTACCTGAATGTCGCCTGGCTGATGATCATGACCCCGCTCGTCCTGGCGATGGCGGTGTCGACCGCGGTCTTCCCGACGCTGGCCGAGGAGAGCGCCCGCGACCGACCGGAGGCGGTGCGCGAGGTCTTTCTGCTCTCGTTGCGCGCGATCCTGTTCCTGACCATCCCGATGGCGATCGGCCTCGCAATCCTCGGCGAGCCGCTGATCCGCCTCCTGTTCGAGCATGGGGAGTGGAGCGCCACGAATACTCGGATGACGGCCTACGCCCTCAACTTCTTCGCCATCGGGCTCGTGGGCCACGCCGCCGTCGAGATCGTCGACCGCGTTTTTTACGCCCTCGAGGACACCCGCACGCCCGTCCTCGTCGCATCGGGAGCCTTCGGGCTCAACCTCCTGCTCAGCCTGGTCCTGATGCACACGTCACTGAACTTCGGTGGACTCGCCCTGGCCAGCTCCCTCGCCGCGCTGGCCGAGGGCGCCGTGCTGCTGCGCCTGCTGAGCCGGCGTGTGCCGGGACTCGCGTTGGGGCCGATCGCGAGATCCCTCAGCCGAACACTCGCCGCGGGCCTGCTCATGGGGATCACCATCCTGGCCCTGCCCGAGCTCCTGCAAGAGCAGCTCCTCCTGCCCCAGACGCTCGAGCTGGCTGTGGTCGTCACCGTCGTTGCACTGGCTGGGGCGGCCACGTATCTGCTCTTCGCCTGGATGCTGGGGTCAGAAGAGCCGCGGCTCTTGCTGCGCCTTGGTCGCTCGCGGGGCTAAGATGTTTCTGTCGAACGCTTGCCGCGACGACGATCCGTCCGGGCCCCTTTCGCCGGCGGCACGCGACTTGCGCTCTGGGTACCTGCGACGAGGTGGGTCGCGACGCCCGGACTAGCGTGCGCGCGACGGCGCGCGCTTTAGGAAGCCTGGATGGTCATCTCATCTCGAAGCGATAGCGGAGGCTCCGACACCCGGCCGGTGCCGATCCAGCCCACGCGCGCCGACGAGACCGTGAGCCGTCGGGAGCCGCGGGTCGGCCCGATTCGGCTCGCCGATCGGTACGTGGTCGGCGACGTGCTCGGCCACGGCAGCCTCGGCACAACCCATCGAGCCTTCGATCAGTTGACGCAGCGACCGGTCGCGGTCAAGCTGCTCGCGGAACGGTACGTCGACGATACGACCTTCGTCCAGCGGTTTATGGCGGCCGCGGCGTCGGCCGGCCGCTTGCACCACCCGCATATCGTGGCGGTGCTCGACAGCGGCCTACTCGAACGTCGGCCGTTCGTCGTGATGGAGCTCGTCGACGGACAGAGCCTGCGACCGCTCCTCGCCAGCCGCGGACGACTCTCGATCGCCCAGTGCGCGACTATCGCGCAAAGTGTGGCCGACGCACTCGTCTACGCCCATCAGCATCAGGTCGTGCATGGCGACCTGCGCCCCGAGAACGTGCTGCTCGACGATCGCGGGGTGGTCCGGGTGGCGGACTTCGGGCTGCTGCAGACGGCGGTAACCAGCGACGCCACCTTATTCGGCAGTAACGCCCTCCAGCGAGCGGCGTACAGTCCGCCGGAGCTCCTGTTGCAGGGGACGATCGACGAGCGGACCGACATCTACGGCTTCGGCGCACTGATGTACGAGCTGCTCATCGGCACCACTCCGCTGGTCGGCGCCAACGTCTTGACGGGGCTGTCCCATCGGCAACCACCGACGCCGCCGCGTTGGCTGCGGCCGGAGGTGCCAGCCAAGCTCGACGCCGCGGTCGTCTCCGCCCTTGCTCCCGAGCCAAACGAACGTTTCGGGAGCGCGCGCGACCTGCGGCTTGCGCTGGGCGACCAGCAGGCGAGCCCAGCCCTCACGCAAGAGGTCGCGTCGCCGGTGTGGCGGGGGGGGGTCCACTCGCGGCGCCAGCGCGGCTCGCGCGGGGTGAGCCATCATGTGACAGCGCTCGTCCCGATCCTGGTCTCGCTAACCGTGATCCTGGGCGCGGTCGGGGCGTTCACCGTCGTCTTCCCGCGCCTGTTTGCCGGCTTCCAAACCATCGACGTCCCGAGCCTGCTCGACCACGATCTCGGCGAAGCGACGGCGATCGCCTCGGCCCACGGCCTGACCGCCAAGATCGCGGCCACCCAGCCGACCGACGATCGACCGAAGGACACCGTCCTGGGCCAAGATCCGCCGGTTGGCGGCAGGCTGCGACGCGGGAGCGAGGTCAAGCTGACCCTCAGCAGCGGGATGCGCCCACCGAACGTCATCGGCAAGTCGCTGGAAGAGGCCCGCGCCATCCTGACACGAGCCGGCTGGCCGATCGCCGGCGTCGAGAGCCAGCCGACGGCCATCGCACCGGCCGGTACCGTGGTCGCCTCGCGGCCCGGGCCGGACGAGACGGCCGATGATCGGAAGCGGGGCGCAATCCTGCTCGTTTCGAGCGGAAACCTGGCGGTTCGTCGACCGACTACGCTCGCCAGTGGCGCGCAGGCCGCGCCCGAGATGGTGGACGGGAACGTCGATACCCTCGGCAAGCTGGCGGCTCCGGCCCCAACCTGGGTCGAGATCGAGTTCGCCGGGTCGTCGACCGTCGCCGCGGTGGAGCTGGTGACCCAGCAGGACGAACCAGGCATCACCATCCACGAGGTCTGGCTGTGGAAGACCGACAACCAGTTTCGCGGGATGCACACCTTCGCCGGACCGACCGCGGACCACCAGACGCTCAGCATCCGCTTCGACGAGCCGGTCCGCGACGTGCGGGCCATAAGGATCGCCACGACTC
>JACCZL010000352.1 GCA_013695975.1 Chloroflexota bacterium | reverse complement strand
GCCGCGGACGATGCGAGCCGAAGGGCGACCGACCGGTCGCCCCTACAAGGAGGCTCGCCGCGGTCGGCATGCGACGGGAACACGGCCGGGACTCGGCTGGCAATCGCCTCCGTGGCCTCGGCAACGTCGAGCAGGACCGAGGGGAAGTCGCGGCGGCGGCGGGCCAGGCGCTCAGCCAGACTGGCGACCTGGGGCAAGTCGAGTCGGAGAGCACGGAGGCGATCGGGCTGACCAAAGACGACGCGCGGCGTGCCTAGCAGGACGATCTGGCCACCGCTCATGACGGCGACGCGGTCGGCCTCGACGGCTTCTTCCATCAAGTGGGTGATCGCGACGACTGTCGTGCCCTCGGCATGCAGACGGCGCACGGCCACGCGGACTTCGGCCCGTCCAAGCGGATCGAGCAGGGCCGTCGACTCGTCCAGGACAATGACTCGCGGGCGCATCGCCAGCACGCCGGCGATGGCGACCCGCTGTTTCTGGCCGCCGGAGAGCAGATGCGGCGGGCGCAGGCGCAAGTGACTCAGCTCGACTCGATCGAGCGACTCGTCGACGCGACGGCGGATCTCGTCCGAGGGTAGGCCGAGGTTCTCCGGTCCGAAGGCGACGTCCTCCTCGACCACCGTGGCAACAAGCTGGTTGTCTGGATTCTGGAAGACCATCCCGACGGTCTGGCGGACCTCCCGCCGGTGGGCGGCTTCGCGGGTGTCGAGGCCCGAGACGAGGACGCGACCCTCCGTTGGTAGGAGCAGGCCGTTGAGGTGCTTTGCGAGGGTCGACTTGCCCGAGCCGTTCTGACCGAGGATGGCCAGGCGCTCACCCGCGTGGACGACGAGGGAGACCCCGTCGAGGGCGACGATTGGCGGCTTCCCACGCCCGCGGTACGCGAAGTACACATCCTCGACCACGATCAGCGGATCACCCACGTATCCCGCCCGAGCTAGAGTGGATCCCAGGGCCGCCGACGGGAGTCTAGCAGGTCGCCCTGCGGCTACAGGTCAATCCGGAGGATGCGGCTGCCGTCGCCCGGAGCGATCCGGCGCTGGGCCGAGCGCTCTAGGAAGGTCTTCAGGCTGTCGTCGACCAGCTCACCCCACTGGTAGCTCCGCCCCGAGGCGAAGACCCAGAGGGTGCGGCCGCGATTCGGCTCGACGACCAGGCGCTGGAACTCGCCGACGTTGCGGACCAGACGGGCGCCGGTGTGGACGTCGCGGCGGAGCTCGCCCGTCTGCAGGGCGTACTTCTGGTACTGCTCGCTGCTGACCCAGTAGTCCAGGTCGCCGAGGTACCAGCCGGCGACGGTCGGTAGGTCCGACATGACGAGATCGGCCGGACCGATGCCAAGGCCCCGGGCCTCCTGCAGCCAGGCGCCGCCGCGGGGCGGTAGCTCGCCCCGCTCGAGCCCGCGTCTGAGGTCCTGATGGACGAGCAAGGTGAGGGCGAGGACGGCTCCGGCCAGCGCGCCGCTCGAAAGCGGGAGGGTCCGACGGTTTGCCAGCCAGGCGGCCCAGGCGCGCGCGCTCTGGGCGGCCAGGAGGACCAGTGCGACCACCAGGGTGAGCCCGTAGCGCTCCTGGGGCTGATCGGGGATGATCGCCGCCGCGTGGACGAACGGCGGCAGGAGCGCCAGCCAGAGGAGCAGGACCACGTAGCGCCGCTGTGCGAGGGCGAGTGGGATCCCGAGCGTCGCCAGGGCCAGCAGCAGGCCTCGGCCGTCGAGGAGCATGCGCCCGTAGAAGCGGAACGGCGCGCCGTCCAGACGCGGGCTGAAATATTCGGTTAGCTCGCCATGCGAGCCGACCAACGTCTCGGCGCGCAGAGCAGTGACCAGCAGCCAGAGCAACCCGAGCGAGCCGACGGCGAGCCCGAGGGCCGCCAACGGCGCCAGAGGCGAGACGGCCGGCCGATCTCGGGCTCCGGTTTGCCGTGTTTGCCGAGCCGCGCAGGCCAGGCGTACCGCCACCTGGGCGGCGAGGGGGATGAGCAGGAAGACGCCAAGCTCGTGGGCGAAGAAGCTGAGCCCGACCAGCGCGCCGGCCAGGAGCTGATCGCGGGCCCGGCCCGACTGGTGGGCCCGCACAATGAAGAGCAGGGCCAGGGCGTAGACCAACACGTAGGGCGCGTAGAGCCAGGCCTGGCGCGACCAGACGACAAGTGGGGGGTACTGGGCGACGAAGAGGGCGGCGAACAGGCCGCCACCGCGGCCGGCCAACTGCCGGCCGAGCAGGTAGATCGTCGGGACCAGCGCGGTTCCGGTCAGGATGCTGGGCAGACGGACGGCGAAGTCGCTCGTCCCGAGCAGGGCGAACGCGAGGGTGACGGGATAGCTGCTGAGCAGGCCGCGGGTGTAGATCCAGCCGGATGGGAGCTGGGGCAGGCCGTGCTCGAGGATGCCCCGACTGGCCAGGGCGAGTCGGGCCTCGTCGATCGAGAGGGTCCCGTCGGCCCCGGGCAGGCCATGCAGCCGCAACCAGAGCCCGAGCGCGGTCGCGACGACGACGACGGCAACGCCCGCGAGGCTCAGGGCTCGTTCGGAGACGCGGACGGTGTTGCCCAGGAGGGGGCGTGGCGCGGAGCCGGCGCTGGCGAGGAGGACATCGTGGGAGGCCGGAGCCATGAGCAGTCGCAGGACCGATAGCTGGCCGCCCTCGGCCGCCGTTACTGGTACGCCCGGAGGGACTCGAACCCCCGCATCTGGCTCCGGAGGCCAGCGCTCTATCCACTGAGCTACGGGCGCGTCACTCGAATAGTGTACGCCGGAGCCGGGTCGGCTGGCAACACGGAGAGCGCGGTGCTCCAGTAGGGGCGAAGCATTCACGCAGGACTCTCCGGGTGGCCAGTCGCCGGGCGCGAATGCTTCGCCCCTACGGTCCGGCGGTGTGCATCATCGGAACGACCGTCTGGCGACTACCCCCGTCGGTCGCGGGTCTCGAAGAGCTTGCCGACGTGGCGCATGCGCTGGGCGGCGGTGAGGTTGGTCAGGACGGCCAGCAGGATCAGCACGGGCGTCAGGAGGTAGTCGGGGG
>JACCZL010000904.1 GCA_013695975.1 Chloroflexota bacterium | reverse complement strand
GCCTGGACCTGTCGATCGAACGACTCGACGAGGACGACGTCCGCTGGGCCGACCTGGTCGGGATCTCGGTTCCGATGCACACCGCGGCCCGCCTGGGCGTACGGGTCGCCGAGCGCGTTCGGGTTCTGAACGACGGCGCCCACATTTGCTTCTACGGTCTCTACGCCTCCTTTCACGCCGACGTCCTGCTCGGCGCGGAGAACTCCGATGGCGCGTCGCGCTGGCACGGCCGGGCCCTGGCCGACAGCGTGATCGGGGGCGAGTTCGAGTCGCCGCTGGTCGAGCTTGCCGCCAGGCTTGACGCTGCCGATCACGGTGTTGGGCTGGCGGCGCTCGACGGCGTCCGCGCCCGTACTGGCGATGGCGGCGTGTTCCTGGGGCGCCAGGCATCGCTGCTCCCTCGGCGCGACCTGTTGCCGGCGCTCGATCGCTACGCGCGCGTCGACATCGGCGGCGACCAGAGGCTGGTTGGGTACGTCGAGGCGAGCCGCGGCTGTGCCCACCGCTGCCTGCACTGTCCCATCACACCTGTCTACGGCGGCCGGCTACGCATCACAACCCAGGACGTCGTCCTGGACGACGTGCGCCAGCTCGTTGCCATGGGCGCCCAGCACATCACCTTCGGCGATCCGGACTTTTTCAACGGCATCCGCCACTCGCTGCGGATCGTCGAGGCGATGCATGCCGAGTTCCCGTTGCTCACCTTCGACGCGACGATCAAGGTCGAGCACGTCCTGGAGCATCGCCGCCAGATCCCGACGCTCGCCGCCAACGGCTGCCTGTTCATCGTCTCGGCGGTCGAAGCCGTCCACGACCACATCCTGATGAATTTCGAGAAGGGGCATACCGCGGCGGACGTGGTTGAGGCACTGGCGATCGTCGGCTCGGCCGGCATCCCCCTCCGTCCAACCTTCGTCGCCTTCACGCCCTGGACCGGCTTGGAAGACTATCTCGAGCTGCTCGACTTCGTGGACAGCCGCGGGCTGCTGCACCATGTCGATTCGATCCAGCTTGCGATCCGCCTGCTCGTGCCGCGCGGCTCGAGCCTGGTCGGGACCCCGGCGATGGATCGCGTCCTGGGCCCGTTCGACGAAGGCACCTTCTCCTATTCCTGGCGGCATTCGGACCCGCGGGTCGATCGGTTGCAGGGAGCCGTGGCGGTGGCGGTCGAGCAGGCCACCCGCGACGGCATCGGCGCCGAGGCCACGTTCGAGCGGATTTCCGCTCTGGCGCATGCGGCCGCGGGGCGACGAGTCCCGGTGCGCGCAGGCGCGGGCCCTGTGCCGATCGCGCCGGTGCCGCGGCTGACCGAGCCGTGGTTTTGTTGAGCGGAGCCCACCGCGGACCAGTTCGGTCCGCTGATCGGAGCGCTGGCGGACGTATGACCCGAGTCTTGCTGCTGATGTCGACGCGGACCTACCGCTCGAAAGCGTTCATGGAATCGGCGCGCCGCCTCGGGGCGGAGGTGGTGGTCGGCTCGGAGCGACGTCAGGCGTTGGCGTCGCGGGTGCGGAATACGACGCTGACCCTCGATTTCCGCCGACCGGATCGTGCCGCGCGGAAGATCGTCAAGTTCGCCCGGGAGCACCCGCTCGACGCCATCGTTGGGGTGGACGACGACACGACCGTGATCGCGGCAGCGGCCGCCGAGGCGCTCGGGCTGCCCCACAACTCGGTCCAATCGGTCCGCGCCACCCGCGACAAGTACCGAGCCCGTCGGGCGCTCGCGGCTGCCGGGCTGCCGTCCCCGCGCTTCGAGCGGCTTTCCGTGGACGACAATCCCGTCGTCGCCGCGGGGCGGGCGGCTTACCCATGCGTCCTCAAGCCGGTCGCCCTGTCCGCCAGCCGCGGCGTCATCCGCGCCGACGATCCCGAGCAGTTCGTGGGTGCCTTTCGACGGATCGCCGCCATGCTAACCGCCGACGGGGGTCAGCAGCGGCACCTCCTCGTCGAGGCGTTCATAGCAGGCCCTGAGGTTGCGCTCGAGGGATTGCTGACCGCGGGCCGGCTGCGCGTGCTTGCCCTGTTCGACAAGCCCGACCCGCTCGACGGTCCATTCTTCGAAGAGACGATCTACGTCACGCCCTCGCGCCTGCCAGGCGCCGAGCAGGAGGCGGTCGAGTCGACCACGGCGCGGGCC
>JACCZL010000895.1 GCA_013695975.1 Chloroflexota bacterium | reverse complement strand
GCGTTGTCGCGGCGAGTCCGCCCCCCCAAGTTCGGGGGGGCTGGGGGGGCGAGCCCGCGCCGTGTACCAACAACTCTTGAGAAGCGTTTAGCCCTTGACGCTACCGGCCGTCAGGCCTGCCACCATGTAGCGCTGCCCGAGCATGTAGATGATGACGACGGGCAGGGCGGTCAGCAGTGAGGCCGCCATCAAGGCACCCCAGGGCTGGACATCGCCGATGATGAGCTGGGCCAGACCGACTGGTAGGGTAAAGACTTCGCTACTGCGGAGGAAGGTGTAGGCGTAAAGGAACTCATTCCATGCCTGGGTGACCGAGAAGAGAGCGACGGCGAGCAGGGCTGGACGGACCAGCGGGAGGACCACGCGGTAGAACGCCTGGAAGCGATTGCAGCCGTCGATCATCGCCGCGTCTTCGAGCTCCTCCGGTATGCCTCGGTAGTAGCCCATCAGCAGCCAGGTCGCGAACGGCAGGACGATGGTCGGGTAGGTCACCATCAGGGCCGCCTGGGTGTTGACGAGCCTCAAGCCGACGAGGATAGCGTAGAGCGGGATGAACATCAGGGCCGTCGGCATCAGATAGGCGATCAGCACCGACGTGCCGAGAACGTTCGAGCCACGCCACTTCAGGCGGACCAGGCCGTAGGCGCCCAGACTGGCGACGAAGACCGAAACCACGGTGCTCACCAGCGTCACCATGATCGTGTTGGCGTACCAGCTCGTGAACGGGATCTGCGTGAACAAGTAGCGGAAGTGGTCGAGCGTCCACGGGTTCGGCCAGAACATGCTCGTGATCTGCTGGATCTGGAGTGTGCTCTTGAAGGCCGTCACGAAGATGAAATAGAAGGGGAACAGCTCGAACAGGAGCACCACGCCGAGCAGGACGTACAGCAGCGTCGAGCCGATCGGCCGCGCAGCCCCCCGCGGCAGGAGCGGTGTCGAGCCGGCCGGACGAACCGCCGAGGTCGCCGCCCTGGCGATCGATTCGACCAGATCGTTGATGACCCAGAAGATTGCCAGCAGGCCGCGCGCGACCAGCCGAAGCGGCCAGAGCAACGTCATCACGGCGCTCCAGACCACGCCCCCACCATCCTCGTGGGCAACGTCCTCGCGCCGCATCATGTAGCGTCCGAGGAAGAGGATCAGGACGAACAGCAGCGGGGCGGTCGTCATCGCCACCGCGATGCCGGCGCCGTAGCGCAGACCCTGGACGGCGTACTCGTAGGCCAGGATCGTGTAGATCCGGGTCGCCCCGCCCGGGCCGCCGCCAGTCAGCAGGTACGTCAGGGTGAAGCCGTTGAACGTGAAGATCGTCGAGAGCAGCGTCGCGACGATGATGACGTAGCGCAGACCCGGCAGGGTGATGTGGAGGAAGCGCCGCCAGGCGTTAGCGCCGTCGACGGCGGCCGCGTCGTACTGCTCGGCGTCGATCCCCTTGAGACCGGCGACCAGCAGGATGATGAAGAACGGGGTCCCCGACCAGACGTTCACCAGGATGACCGAGGGCAGCGCGGTGGCCGGATCGCCGAGCCACGGCAGCCCCTTGTCCAGGATCCCGAGGACGTTGACCAGGATGTAGTTGAGGGCCCCGAAAAGCGGGTCGAGGATGACCCGCCAGGCAAGGGCCCGGACGACCTCAGGGATGATGTAGGGCAGCAGGATCAGCCCACCAAGGATCGAACCCCAGCGCGGGACATTGTGGAGCAGCAACGCGGCGCCGATGCCGATCCAGAACTTGAAGAAGACCGAGGCGACGGTAAAGGTAATCGTCGTCCCCACGGCCCGGACGAAGAAGTCGTCAGCCCAGAGGTTGGCGTAGTTGTCGAAGCCGACGAAGTTGCCGACCCGCACCCCGACGGCGTTGTGGAAGGAGAGCCAGACCGCCCGCCCAAACGGATAGCCGATCAGCCCGAACAGGAGCACGACGGTCGGCAGGACGAACGTCCAGCCGCTGACCCAGTCCCTACCGAGCAGGCGCTGAGACGTCTTGAACCAGGGGCGCGCCGCGATCGGCGCCGCGGCGATGGAAGCACCTTGAGGACGGATGGTCGGAGTGGTGGCCACGTCGCTGCCTCCGTAGCTGTGTAGGGGCGGGGCAAGCCCC
>JACCZL010000882.1 GCA_013695975.1 Chloroflexota bacterium | reverse complement strand
CGCCCGCGCTCCCAGCCATGCACCCGCCCACTCGGACTACAAAAAACAGGTCACGCCCTTGCGGTTTGGCGGTGTCGCGGTATTGCGGCTCGGCAAGCTTCGTCGGTATGCTTGCTCTTGTCATGCTCGCCATCTGGCAACTGTCTGGCTGGCGCGCCAGCCGGCGCACGCTCCTCGTCGGGCTGGTGGCCGCCCTGCTCTTGCTGGGCGAGTCGGCGCCGGCCCGTGGGGGGTCGCAACTCTACCCAGACCTACGGACGCTGCCGCCGAGCGACCTCCACTTCGCCGAGGAGCTGATTGACGGGGCGACCCATCACGTCCTCCGTTTCGCCGTCACGATCTGGAACGCCGGCCAGGGGCCGCTGGAGCTGCGGGGTGTCTCGTCATCGGACACCGCGACGACGCTGGTCTTGCAGCGAGTCTACGACGAGACCAGCGAGGTGGCCGAGCTACCGGTCGGCGGGTTCGTCTACCACGAGGCCCACAACCACTGGCACTTCGAGCAATTTGCCGAGTACCAGCTCTGGACGCGAGGCGAGTTCGATCGCTGGGTGCTCAGCGGGCGGACCGAGGGCGAGCCTGGCTGGCGCGGGAGCAAGACGACCGGCCAGGGCGAAAGCTTCTGCATCCGCGATTCACGGCGAATCGCGAGCCTGCCGAACAGCCCTCGGACGCGGGGCTACAACGACTGCGGGCACGACCTCCAGGGCGTCTCGGTGGGCTGGGGCGACACCTACGCGTCGTACCTTCCGGAGCAGTGGATCGACCTCGGCGAGGCCCCGTTGCCGAACGGCGACTACGCCCTGCGGGTGATCGCCGATCCGGCCGAGCGGCTCTATGAGAGCGCGAGCAAGGAAGACCCGAGCCGCGACGGTCCGCTGGTGAACGAGGCGGTCGTCTTCTTCAACGTGCGGGGCGACCGGGTGCGGGTCAGGCCCTCACCGTAGAGGAGCCCTCACCCCGGCCCTCTCCCAGCGGGAGAGGGCGAAATCCCAGGGGAGAAATGAAGTAGCTCAGGTGATCCAGACACACAGCAGACGGGCCTTGCGGCTCATATGCAGCACCCTCCCGCGGCGACTCCGCGTCGTGGTCCCTTTCGGGTCCGCGGGTGCGGCGGCTGGTGTTCCCTTGCGGGTCTTCGGGGTCGCCCCTACCAGCCGCGTCGTGTGTTCCGGCTCACCTGAGCCTCTCGTAGCATACAGCGATTTCGGATCGTTGTAAACAGCTTCCGCTACACGTTCACGGGCTCTTCGGGTGGACTTCTCGCGCGGTCTTGACCGCGACGACGATCAGGCGCTCGCTGTCGGAGGCGAACGGGGCCAGATCGTACGAGCCGTAGAGGGCCTCGACGGCGAAGCCGGCCCGCCCGAGCAACAGCTCGAGCTCGAAGCGGCCGAAGTAGCGTAGCGCCAGCCTTGCCGTCCTGCGAGCCACCGTTCCGTCTTCGCGCAGCTCGTCATAGAAGTAGGTGAAGTGATCGACCTGGGCTGCCAGGTCGGTGGCACGGGCGGTCCACTTGCTGAGGGGCCGCCCACTGAGAGGATCGAGGCCGGTGTGCTGGAGCAAGAGCTCGTCGGGGGCCTCACCGCCGCGGATGTTGCCGTTGGCAACGTCGAGTAGCAGGAGACCGCCAAGCGTGAGGTGGTGGTGGATCCTGGTGAGGGCGGCGTGCTGGTCGGCGGGTCGGCGGAGCAGGCCGAAGGAGTCGAGGGCGATGAAGGCCAGTCGGAATCGCCCCGGCAGGGCGAAGTCGCGCATGTCTGCCTGGTGCAGCTCGACCGCGCCGAGGAGCCGCTCGCCCTCCAGTGCACCCCGCGCGATCGCCAGCATCTCGGCCGAGCTGTCAAGACCCACCACCGAGACGCCGTCCGCGGCGAGCGGCGCCAACAGCCGTCCGGTCCCGCATGCCAGCTCGAGGGCCGGCCCGCCGGTCCGCTTGGCGAACCCGAGGTACATCGCCAGGTCGTCGGAGAACGACGCGTGCTCCCAGTCGTAGTAGCGGGCCAGAACGTCGTAGGGGTTGGTCATGGTGGGCAGTGGGCAGGAGGCAGTGGGCAGGAGGCAGTGGACGGCGGCCACATCCCGTGTGTGACAATATTGCCTGCACCGCGGTCTCGTCAACGCCCGGCCTCGACCGCGCCCACGCACGACCCACTTCTCACTCGTCCATGCGTATCCTCACCATCGACGTCGGGACCGGCACTCAGGATATCTTGCTGTTCGACGGCGGGCAGGAGCTGGAGAACTCGGTCAAGCTGGTGATGCCGTCGCCGACGATGGTCGTCGCGCGGCGGGTCCGCGAGGCGACCGCCGGCGGGGCTCCGATCCTTCTCGAGGGGGTGACGATGGGCGGCGGGCCGAGCCACTGGGCGACGATGGACCACGTGCGCGCCGGCCAGACAGTCTACGCCACCCCGAGCGCCGCCCGGACGTTCGACGACGACCTCGATGGCGTCGCGGCGATGGGCATCCGGGTGGTCTCGGACGACGAGGCCCTCAGGCTGACCAACGTCGAGCGGATCGTGCTGCGCGATCTCCAGATCGACGCCGTTCGGACGGCGCTCCGCGCCTTTGGCGCGGACGACCGCTTCGACGCGGTCGCCGTGGCGGTCTTCGATCACGGCGCCGCGCCACCCGGCTACAGCGATCGGGTCTTTCGCTTCGACTACCTGGCCGAGCGCCTCCACGCGGTCGACGGCCGCTCGGGGCGCGGGGGGCAGGTCGCTTCGGCGGACCCTCGGCAGACGTTGACCACCTTCGCCTACCCACGTGAGGCGATCCCCCCGTCGCTGACCCGCCTGCGGGCCGTCGCCGAGAGCGTCGACGACGATCTTCCCCTGCTAATGATGGATACCGCTCCGGCCGCCGTCCTCGGCGCGCTCGAGGATCCGCGCGTCTCCGAGCGGACCGAGGCGATCGTGGCAAACGTCGGCAACTTCCACTGCCTGGCGTTCCGCCTCGAGTCAGGCCGGATCGTCGGACTCTTCGAGCATCACACCGGCGAGCTGACCCGAGATGAACTCGA
>JACCZL010000871.1 GCA_013695975.1 Chloroflexota bacterium | reverse complement strand
TGCGGGTCCCGCTGATCGTCGTCCCGCCCGGCGGGATCGGCGTCCCCCGCAACGACCCATCCCCGCGGACGGACGACCACCTGGTCGCGAACATCGACCTGGCCCCGACAATCGCCCAGATCATGGGGATCGAGCCGGGCGGGCCGGTCGACGGCCGGAGCCTGCTGCCGCTGCTGGACGGCCGAGATCCGCCCTGGCGCGACGCCCTTCTCCTCCAACAGCAGCGCGAAGACGAGGGCAAGAGCTTCGTCGCGCTGCGGACAGCCGACCGCAAGTACGTCCGCTACAACGACGACGGCGAGGAGCTCTACGACTCGACGACCGATCCATTCGAGCTGAACAACGACGCCAACGCCGGCGGGCGGGCGGAGGAGAAGGCCCGTCTGTCCGCGCTCCTGGACGCCCTGCTGTCCGCGCCGCCGGGGCGGTAGGGGCGCGATGCATCGTGTCCCTCACGCGAGCGCCGCGAGCGGAACAGTCTCGACGCAGGATACGACAGCGTGCTAGCATCCGGTGATGAGCGCATCGACCGCGACCCGAGGGTCTCCCCCGATCAACCCCCGCAAGCTCCGCGCGGACTTGCGCCTCTCGCGCGAGCGGATGGCGCGCCTGCTGGACGTCAGTGTGAAGACGATCGAGCGTTGGGAAGCGCGCGATGCCCGGCCCACTAGTCCGCACCTCCGGAGTCGGCTGGCGAAGCTCCAGGAGATCGCGGAGCTCGGACTCATCGTTTACCGGGCGGAGGGCTTCACTACGTTCCTCACCGTTCCCATCGTGCAGTTCGGGGGGCGTACCGCGCTGCAGGTGATCGAGCAAGGCGAACCGGAGCGAGTATTCGCGGCGCTGGCCGCCGATTACGAGGGCTTGGGCTACTAGGCCGACGCGGTGACGCTGGGCCCGTTCCTCCGGCCCTGGTCCGGTCAGGCATTTCGCCTCATCCCCGCCGACTCCTCCTACGCTGTGTTAGACCTCCGCTTCGCTGGCAGCGGAGCCCTTAACCGCTGGAATCGTCAAGGCGAACCGACCCTCTACCTGGCGAGCGATCGGGGTGTAGCGCTGGCCGAGTTCGCCCGCCATTTCCCGGAGGACCGCTCCCCGGGGCTTCCCTCGCCCGCGGTCGAGCGCGCCGTCTATCGTCTGGAGGTGGTCGTCGGGGCGGTGATCGACGTGCGCGATCCGGCCGTCCAGCGCGCGCTCTCGCTCAAGAACGCGCCATCCTGCTTCCTGGACAGGGCAGTTGCGCGCTCGACGGCGCAGTTCCCGCGGCGCACCACCGCCGCGGAAGCGCTCATCGTCCCATCAATGGCCTTCCTCGACGCCCCTGAGCGCTGGGCCCTTGTCCTCTTTTTGGAGAAGCTCCCGGCCGACCCTCGGCGCTTCGTCCACGCGGTGGATGCCGCCGGCACCTTCCAGGTCGGTATCTGAGGGTCGACGAGGTCAGGGAAAGAGGACACCGCGGGACCCGGTCCTGGAGCCGTTTGGGGGCAGGCTAGCCAAGGAGATGCCCGAGTGAGGACCCGAGCGCCTCTTGACAGACCAGGAAATTCGCGTATTCTAGACACGTACCGCTTCCCGGTGGCGCGGTCCGCGCTTATCCTTCGGGCATCCCAATCCAGGAGGCGCGCCGGCCTCACTCGACCAACGGCGTTGGCCATGCCGCGACGTGCTCCCGACTCTATCCGCGCGCAATGCGCGGACCACCATCGCTCAAGGAGGACAGAGGATGGACGACCGCATCAAGGAGCTCATCGAAGAGGTACACGAGGGCTACCTGACTCGCCGCGGGTTCCTGGTCAGGGCGGCCAAGCTGGGGCTCTCGTCCGCGGCGGCCCTGGCACTGGTGGGGGCGCCCGAGCGTGAGGCGGAGGCCGCCCAGGCTCAGATTCCGGGGGCGGCGCCGCGGGGCCAGCGACCAGTCCAGCCACGTGGTTGGCAGCAGGGGCGCGGCTGGGGTTGGGTCTGGGGGCCGAACGACGAGCTGGGCAACCTGAACGAGCTCAGCCCCGAGCTGACGATGAAGGCACTCTCGATGGTCAGGACCGGCAAGGTCTACGACCTGGGGCTGACGTACGACCGGCGCAGCTTCAGGTGGCCCGGCCACATGCCCGGCGAGATCCTGACGTTCCGCAGCCAGCAGGGTGAGCTCCTCCAGCGCGACCTCCCGTTCATCGGCCCAAACGCCGCGAATAGCTTGAATACGACCTTTTCGAGCTGCGGACTCATCATGTCCGACAACGTGGCCAGCCAATTGGACAGCTTTGCCCACATCTCCTTCGGCGCCGAGCCGACGTACTACAACGGCAACAAGGCTGTCGACGTCATCGGCGACTGGGGCGCCCTCAAGCTCGGCGCCGACACGGTTCCGCCAATCGTCGCCCCCGCGACAATGATCGACGTCGCCGCCTTCGTCGGGCAGGACCCGCTGCCGTCGAACTTCCCGATCGGCCCGGACATCCTCCAGGGGGCGCTGGCCCGCCAGGGAGTCGACATCGACATCCTCGACATCGTGCTGATCCGGACCGGCACGGCCGCGGTCTGGATGCGTGGCGACGGTGTGGGGGCGAACCAGGCTGAGGTGGCTGCCGTCGACTCGGCCGGCATCACGACCGCCGCGGCGCGCTGGCTGGTCGAAGAAAAGGGTGCGCTGATGCTCGGCAGCGATACCTCAGGGCTGGAGGTGGCGAAAGTCGTCGACAACCCGCCGGATGGCACGAGCTGGATCCCGGTCCACCACTACCTACTCCCGATGCAGGGTGTCCACATCCTGGAGTATCAAAACCAGGAGGACCTGGCAGCCGACCGCGTCTACAAGTTTGCCTACTTCCTTGGCGTGAACAAGATCAAAGGCGCCACCGCGGGCACGGCGCTCCGCCCGTTCGCCATCGCCTAACCGGGTGATGGGTGATGGAGGCGTGTCCCCCATCACCCATCACCCTCCCCTGCGGAGGCCCGGGCCAAAGCCAATCAGGAAGCCGGCCACGGTCATCAGGAGAACGATGAGCATCGTCGGGCCGGAGCTGAGGCCGGGGCCCCAGGTCATGCTCCAGATCAGGTAGGCCGCGCCGAGCAAGAGGGTCGGGATGCCGATCATGTTGGAGTAGTCCCAGAGCCAACCGAGGATCGTCCCCGCGGACCCCTTTCGGCGCCGCTTGCCGCCGACCCGACGCTCGACGAGCTCGGCGACGAGGAACACGATCAGCCAACCCAGCCCCAGCATCACGAGGAGCTGGAACGCGGCGGCGCCGCTCTCTAACCAGGTCTGCATAGCTCGGATGCTACCAGACGGCTCGGAACGGGCGAAGCATTCGCGCCCCGGCCACTGGCCTCCGGCTAGCCCTGCGCAGATGCTCCCTCAGAACATGGCGCCCCGCCCCTACGGATCGCCCTGCGCTCTTCGAGGACCGGGTTCTCCTCCATCAGGCTGAACGCCGTTCATGGTCATTCGCCCCTCCTTGACCATGCCGAAGCCGGCCGCGATAATGCTCCGTCCGACGCTGGGGTTCCTCGGGAGGCGCGTGGCAATCATCGCGGCCGGCCGAAAGATCGCGTTCCGGAGCCTGTTCGGTAATCTGGCCGCCTTCGCCGCGGGGCTCCTCGTCGTCGTCATCCTGGCCGAAGTCGCGCTGCGCCTGCTCGGGGTTGGTCACCCCTACTATTCGGCGCCCGAGCTGTACCAGCCGAGCCCGAACCCGCGCCTGCTCTTCGAGCCGCGCCCGAACTTTAGCGGCTTCAGCGAGGGGGCCGCGATCCAGACCAACCGGCTGGGGCTGCGCGAGCGCGAGCTGCCGCTGGCGAAACCGCCGGGCGTCGTCCGCGTCCTCTTTCTGGGGGATTCGGTGACGTTCGGAACGGGCGTCGGCGACGAACAGCCGTTTCCCCGCCTGGTCGAGTCGGCGCTGGCCGACGTTGGAGGCGGGGCCGTTCGGACGATCAATGCCGCGGTCGTCGGCTACAACACGACCCAGGAGCTCGAACGGCTGCGCGCGGTCGGTCCGGCCTACCGCCCCGACGTGGTAGTCCTAACGTTCGTAGTCAACGACCTGCTCGACGCCTTCTCGATCTTCGACCACCAGTACCAGCCGACGGGCATTCTGGCCGGCCCGAAGGTCTGGCTACGCCGCAACAGCTACCTCTACCGCTTCACCCAGAACACCTACTGGCGGGTCGCGGGCGAGCTGCGTCGCCTGGGGACCGGCCGAACGGAGCCGCTGCGACCACGGACCCGGGTCGAGGAGCGGCTGGCCGAGCTGGGCGAGATCGCGGCGTGGGCCCAGGCCCACGATGCCCGGTTTCTCCTCGTGCTCTACCCCGATCACATCGACGACCCGGTGAGCCCGGGAGCGGCCGGCGAGCGTGTGACGGTGCGCGAGGAGCTGCTAGGTTTCGCCGAGCGGTCCGGCGTCCCCGCCGTCGACCTCACCGCGGCGCTCGGGGACGTCCGCGACCCGCGCGCCCGCCAGTTTCGTCTGGGCGAGGACCCTCACCCGAGCCCGGCCGGGCACCGCGCCATCGCCGATGCACTCGCGCCCGCGCTGCGCGCCGTTGTGGCCGGCCTTCCAGCCGGCCGTTAGTCTACCGAACGCTTGTGGCCGAGCACAGCGGGCCCCCCGGGAGCGCGGGCGTCTCGCCCGCCCTCCCAG
>JACCZL010000862.1 GCA_013695975.1 Chloroflexota bacterium | reverse complement strand
CTCGGGACGGTCCCGAGGCTGCACGAGAGCGAGTCGGTCCTGTCGATGATCGGTTGGGCCGTCTTCGACGGTGGCCCGCTCTACTACCTGCTGCAGGGGGCGACGATGCTGATCCTCGTCCTTGCGGCCAACACCGCCTTCGCCGACTTCCCGCGGCTGTCCTGGTTCCTGGCCCGCGACCACTTCATGCCGCACCAGTTCAACTTCCGCGGCGACCGCCTGGCGTTCTCGACCGGCATCATCACCCTCGGCCTCCTCGCCGCTGTCGTCGTCTTCAGCTTCAACGCCGACACCCACGCGCTGATCCCGCTCTACGCCGTCGGCGTCTTCACCTCCTTCACCTGCTCGCAGGCTGGCATGGTCAAGCGCTGGTGGACCCGCCGCGAGCTGCACTGGCAATACAGTCTCCTGGTCAACCTGATCGGGGCGATCACGACCGGGGTCGTCGCGATCGTCGTGGCCGCGACCAAGTTCACTCACGGCGCCTGGATGATCATCGTCCTGATCCCGATCCTGGTGCTGATCCTCTACCGGATCAACGCCCACTACGTGCGGGTCTCAGACCAGCTCGCGATGGAGCCGACCGCCGAGCCGATGCCCAAGTATCCCGAGCCGATCCTGATCGTGCCGGTGCCAGGCCTGAACCGCGCTGTGGCCCGCACGCTCGGCTACGCCCGCGCCCTCTCCCAGAACGTCACGGCCGTCCACGTGACCGACGACCTCGAGGAGGCGGACGCCCTCCGCCGTCGCTGGAAGCAGTGGAGCACCGACGTCCCGCTGGTCATCCTCGAGTCGGAATATCGCTCGTTGAACGGCCCCCTTATGCTGTACATCGACGCCCTGGCCAAGAAGGACCCGAACGCCCCGATCACGGTGGTCCTGGCGGAGTACGTGCCGCGCCACTGGTGGGAGTGGCCGCTCCACAACCAGACCGCGCTCCGCCTGAAGGGCGCTCTTTTCTTCCGCCCGAACACCGCCGTCGTCGACGTTCCCTACCACCTCGTCAGGTAGACGGCAGACGAGGAGAGTCCTGGCGTGAGGCAGCTCGTGACGCTGATCGATCGGTCGCCGATCGGGCGCGCCAACCTGGATGCCGCCTGCCGCCTGGCGGCCGACACGGCGGCGGTAGTCCTGGCGATCCACCCGATCGAAGTGCCGGACATCTTGCCGCTCGACTACCCGATGGGTGACATCGTGAAGCTCGCCTGGGCGGAGTGCGACCGCGCGCACCTGATGGGACAGGAGTTCGGGGTGACGCTCCAGCCGGCGGTCTGCCAGGCGCACTCGGTTGCCGATGCCGTCGTGGGGTTCGCGGGGCGAGAAGCGGCCGATGCAATCTGCCTGGCCGCCCCGCGAGGACCGCTCGGGTGGCTGCGCTGGTTGCGCGGGCCAGGGCCAGCCATCATGCGCAGCTCACCATGTCCGGTCCTGCTGGTCGGCGATGGATGGCGCCCCCAGGCGGTCGACGGCAGCGGGGGGATCCCCACGCGGCATGCTGAGCGAACGGGGGAGACCTCCGAGTCGTCGTAGTTCGCGCCTCGAGCTCGGCAAGCGACACAGCGGCATGCTCGACGTGACGGCGCCTTCGGTTAGCAACCTCTGGACAGGCTCGGCCTGTCGATCCGGCGCTGCCCTGGCATAATGCTTGCTCCTTGAGCCGCGGCGCGCCGCCTGGCTCCAGACGTTCGCGTTCGGCGCAGGAGGGGCGCATGTCCACACCTGACGTGGCGCCGCGGGAGAGGGCCAGCGGGTTCAAGAAGTGGCTCCTCCAGGGGCTGCGGACTGAGCACGTCGAGGGCTTCTACGAAAAGGAGGAGGAGGCCCAGCACCATCCACAGCCGTGGTACAAGGTGATGTGCCTGACCGGCGTCGACTATTTCTCGACGCTGGGGTACCAACCGGGCATCGCGGCCCTGGCGGCAGGGGCCCTCTCGCCCATCGCCACCCTCGTCCTCGTGCTGATCACGCTGTTCGGTGCGCTGCCGATGTACAAGCGCGTCGCCGAGGAGAGCCCGCACGGTGACGGGTCGATCTCGATGCTCGAACGTCTGCTCTCCTGGTGGCAGGGCAAGCTCTTTGTCCTGTGCCTGATCGGCTTCGTCGCGACCGGCTTCATCATCACCATCACCCTCTCAGCCGCCGACGCGGCGGCGCACCTCGCGGAGAATCCCTTCACGCGGTTCGTGCACGGATACGAAGTCGTCGCGACGCTGCTGCTGATCACCCTGCTCGGTGCGGTCTTCCTCCGGGGCTTTGGCGAAGCCATCGGCGTCGCGGTCGTGTTGGTCGCGGTCTACATCCTGCTCAATCTCGTCGTGATCGGCATGGGCTTCTATCAGATCGCGCAGCAGCCGCGGGTGCTGTCCGAATGGACCGGCGCCTTGTTTCGCGGGTACGCCAATCCGTTGGTGATGCTCGGAGGCGCTCTGCTGGTGTTCCCCAGGCTCGCGCTGGGGCTGTCCGGTTTCGAGACCGGTGTCGTGGTCATGCCGCTGGTGCGGGGCGACCCGACCGACACGCCCGAGCGTCCACAGGGGCGCATCCGTAACGCGCGCAAGCTGCTCACGGCGGCGGCGGTGATCATGAGTGTGATGCTGATGGGGAGCAGTCTCGTGACCACCGTCCTCATCCCGCACGCCGAGTTCGAGGAGGGCGGCTCGGCCAACGGGCGCGCGCTGGCCTATCTGGCCCACACTTACCTGGGTGATGCCTTCGGCACCGTGTACGACCTCAGCACCATCCTGATCCTGTGGTTCGCCGGCGCGTCGGCGATGGCCGGGCTCCTCAACATCGTGCCGCGTTACCTGCCGCGCTACGGCATGGCCCCGGACTGGGCGCGCGCGACGCGGCCGCTGGTGCTGATCTTCACGCTGGTCTGCTTCGTCGTCACGATCCTCTTCGAGGCGGACGTCGAAGCCCAGGCCGGCGCCTACGCCACCGGCGTGCTGGCGCTGATGACCTCCGCCACGATCGCCGTGACGCTGTCGGCCCGACGCCGGCGGCAAACTTCGGCGATGCTCGCGTTCGGCTTGATCGCGCTGGTGTTCGTCTACACGATGGCGGTCACGATCATCGAGCGGCCGGAAGGCCTCAAGATCGCGGCGTTCTTCATCGGCGCGATCATCGTGACGTCGATCGCCTCGCGGCTGTGGCGCGCGACCGAGCTGCGCGTCGCGGGCGTGAAGCTCGACGAGACGGCCCAGCGGTTCATCGACCAAGCGAACCACGGCACAATTCATATCATCGCCAATCACCCCGACGAGCGCGATGCGCTCGAGTATCGCCTCAAGGAACATGAGCAGCGGGTGTGCAGCGGCATCCCGCCCGCGGATCCCGTGCTCTTCCTGGAGGTCACCGTCTGCGATCCGTCGGAGTTCGCGCCTCGGCTCGACATCAAGGGCGAGGAAGTGGGAGGCTATCGGGTGCTCCAGGCCCAGAGCTCCACCGTGCCGAACGCGATCGCCGCGTTCTTGCTGTACCTGCGCGACACGACGGGCAAGATCCCGCACGCCTATTTCCAGTGGACCGAGGGCAACCCGGTCGCGCACCTGGCGCGCTACGTCCTGTTCGGCGAGGGCGACGTGGCGCCGGTCGTGCACGAGGTGCTGCGCGAGGCCGAGCCGGACCCCGAGCGGCGTCCGGTGATCCACGTCGCGTGACCGCGCGGATCGCATCGTCAACCGTCGTCGGCTAAGGATCGGGAGAGGTCGGCGGCCCTTTAGCGTTCGTTGGTGCGGTCCGCCATGATGTGCAGGTCGACGTTCTCGGCGTGGCGGAGGACGTGGTTGATGACCGAGCCATGGAGGAGGATCTGCCAGCGGCCGCGGGCCGATTGGCCGAGCACAAGCTGGGTCGCGTGGTGCTCACGGGCGAATTGCACCAGGGCGTCCCCGATCGCCAGGCGGCTGCCGCCACTCGCGATCTCGTGGACCTCGATCCCGAGATCCTCGGCCAGCATGATGTTGTCCTCCAGGCGCTTGCGCTCGACCGGATCGAGCTTGTCGCGATCGACCACGGCGACGGCCAGGAAGATCAGCAGGGCCACCCACTCCTCCGGGTCGCGGATCGTGAAGGTGAAGATCGGCTCGACGAAGAAGAAGTCGTAGCTGAGGAAGGCGACGACTGCCGAGCAGAGGGCGACCCACCAGCCCCACGTGACGGCGCTGAACATGACCACCAGCAGGTACAGCACCGACAGGTTCGGGATCGCGATAGCCGACCGGATCACCCCGATCAGGAGGCTGACGGCCACGATGCCGGCGACCATGCCGGCCAACGGGACGAGGTAGGCCTTGTAGAACGCCTGGGCTCGGTACGAGCGCAACATACGCTGGGGAGTGTAGCCCGGCGGTGCTCCACGGCGGGCCCGTGGCCGAGGATGTCCCACCGCGCTGGTGGGAGTGGCCGCGGGTAGGTTGTCGGTGGTCTACTCGGCGGTGATCTGGGCGTCGTGCGCGCTGGCGGCGACGACCTCGTCTTCTTCGAGCAGTTGGCGAACGAGCTTGCCGCTCGCCTTGACGTAGGTCACGCCGAGGCGGGGCAGGTGGCGGACGGCGGTCGGCTGCTCCTGCACCTGCTCGGAGACCCGCGCGACGACCTGTTGGCCGGTCCCGCCTTCGGAGGCGCCGGCCGTCGTGGGGTCCTTCGACAGCACGACGAAGGCCTCGACCTCGCCCTCGTCGCCTGCTTCGTCGATCTGTGCCGCCAGTCGCGGGTCAACTTCCGCCTTCATGCTCTTCCCCTCCTCGTCGCGCTTCGGTAACTGTGGCACAAGTCGGGCCAGGACGGCACGGACGCAGGGCGCGGTCAGCCGCTCACGTCAGGGCCTCGAGGGCTGCGCGCGGGTTGATCAGGCCGAAGCCGAAGCGCAGCGGGGACTGGTCCGCGAGCACTGTGCAGGTCGATTGGATCGCGTGCTCGACTTCGGCCACCGTCGCGTCCGGCTTGGCCTGGAGCAGCAGAGCGGCCACGCCCGCGACGTGCG
This sequence comes from Chloroflexota bacterium, assembly GCA_013695975.1. Taxonomy (GTDB): domain Bacteria; phylum Chloroflexota; class UBA6077; order UBA6077; family JACCZL01; genus JACCZL01. Next base: position 740 of record JACCZL010000862.1, on the reverse strand, counting down.
GCGTCGCCATCGAGGTGCCGGTCTTGCTCATCACCCCACCGCCCGGCTTGGCCGAGATCACTTCGACGCCCGGTGCGACGACGTTCGGCTGGTTCGGCTCGAGCGGGCGATTGAAGGTGATGCTGCCGGAGCCGAGGTCGACGACGTCGTCGCGGTCGGTCATCCCGACGGACAGGGCCTCGGCGTAGTTGCCGGGCGAGCGGCTGGTGCCGGGGCCTTCGTTGCCGATGGCGAAGACCGGTAGGACGCCCTCGGTGCGCAGGTTCTGCGTCACCGCGAGGAAGAACGGGGTGAAGCCGCGGATGCCGAGCGACATGCTGAGCACCCGGACCCCCTGCTCCAGGGTCCACTCCATCCCGGTCAGGACCCGCATCAGGACGTCGCCGCCTTCGATGACCAGCCCGGAGCAGAGCTCCGCCTCGGGCGCGACCCCGATCGCCAGGCCGCCGCTCCGGCCGCCACAGATCGTCCCGGCCGTGTGAGTCCCGTGGGTGCCGGTGTCGTGCGGGCTGCTGCCCGGCACGCGGTTGCCGAAGAGATCCATCTCCATGAACGCCGCGATCCGGTCCTTGAGGGCCGGATGCTGGCCCTCCACGCCGGTGTCCAGGTGGCCGACCCGGACGCCCTTGCCGGTGAGGCCCTGCTTCCAGAGCGACGGGATCCCCAGCCGCCGCAAGCCCCAGGTCAGCCTGGTCGTGGCCCTGGCGGGGGCCTCGCGCACGGGGCGGATCAGCGACAAC
>JACCZL010000861.1 GCA_013695975.1 Chloroflexota bacterium | reverse complement strand
CGCCGGCCGGCCGGGCGCGGCGACGTCGGGACCGCGCTGGTCGGCTGGGGAAGGCTGCCCAGGTCGACCGGCTCGAGCTGGGACGTGTCGAAGCGGCTCAGCTCGGCGTCGAGCTGCTCCACCGTCGGCCAGCGCCGCTCCGGCGCCCGCTCGAGTGCCCGTGCGATGACTGCCTCGACGCCGGCCGGGATCGACGGGTCAAAGGCGCCGACCGGGCGAGCGTGCTCGAGCACGCGGCGCTCGGCCGTCGCCTCCGGCGTGGCGGCGACGAAGGGTGGCCGTCCGGCCAGCATCTCGTAGAGCAGGACGCCCAGCCCGTAGACGTCCGTCGTCGGACCGACCGGCTCACCGCGGACCTGCTCGGGCGCCAGGTAGGCCGCCCGCCGGGCGATCGTCTCCCGCGTCGTCGCGCCGGTTTTGGCCGAGACGAAGGAGAGGGAGAAGTCGACCAGCTTGGCCTGCTCGCCGCCGTCGTCGACCAGGACGTTCTCGGGCTTGACGTCGGCGTGGATCGTCCCCTGGCGGTGGGCGTAGCTCAGGGCCGAGGCAAGCTGGTGGGCCAGCTTGACGGCTTGCCGAGGCGGGATGCGCCCCTCTCGATCGAGCAGCTCGCGGAGGCTCCAGCGGCCGGCCGGCTCGGTGACGACAAACGGCCGCTCCCCGTCGCCAGGCTCGGTGGCAAAGCCGGCGTCGAGGATCTCGGCCACGTGCGGGTGGGCCAGCCGCGACGCTTTGGCCGTCTGGCGGCGGAAGCGCGCGCGCAGGGACGGGTCGGCCGCCACACCCGGATCGAACAGCTTGACCGTCACCGGTCGATTGAGCCGCAGGTCGGTCGCCGCGTAGACCGTGGCGCTGCTCCCCTGGCCGCGGAGCGCGTCGAGCCGATAGCGCCCGGCCACGGCGATCGTTCCGGACGACGTCGGCATCGCCGGATGCTCGCCCCGGCGCAGCTCGGGCGGGGTGGGCGGTCGAGCGGTCACGGCTGGGGCGGGGGGACCGCCACGACCAGGGAGACGCTCTGGCCCTGTCGGAGTCGGACGTCGGGGACAGGGTCCTGGGCGAGGACCGTCCCAGCCCGCTTGCCCGGGACCGGCTCGGGGCGGACGCCGCTGAGCTTGAGGCCACGCTTCTCCAGCTCGGCCTCGGCCTCGCCGATCGCCTTGTCGACCAGCGGCGGGGCCGTCGTCCACGGCGGCATTCCCAGGGTCACGTCGACGGTCCCACCACGCGCGAGGTCGCTGCGCGGCCGAGCGCTCTGCGCGACCACGACCCCCCAGGGCTGGCGGGCGACCTCGCGCTCGTCGACCTTGCCAAGCCGTAGCCCGAGCGCGTCCAGGTCCGCGCGGGCGTCCTCCAGGCGACGACTCTGCAGGTCAGGCGCCGCGACCGGGGGCGGGCCGCTACTCACGAAGATCCTGACGAGCTGATCGCTCTGCGTGTTCGCACGGGCCGGCGGCTCCTGCCGAAGGACGATCCCCTTCGGCGCGCTCTCCGACACTTCGTCGGTCGTCCTCAGGCCAAGCCCCGCCTCCCGCAGCGCGCGGCGGGCGGCATCAACCGTCTGGCCGGCCAGATCGGGAACCTGAACCAGACGGGACGGGTTCAGCAGCGGCGGCAGCACCAACCCGAGCACCAGCAGCCCAACCAGCAGGGCCGCCCCAACTGGCGCGAGTCGGGCCCACGACTGACCGCGGAGCTGTCGGGCCCAGCGCCGCGGACGATCGGCGGCCCAACGATCCAGCGGCCCGGACGCGAGTCTGGGGGAGGATTCGGCGCGGGCACGTTGCAGTGCGATCCGAAACTCGGCCGCCGACTGGAAGCGCTCACGCGGCTCGCGGGCGAGCGCCCGGAGGACCACCCCATCGAGCTCAGGGGAAAGCGCCGGTCTGTGCAGGCTCGGGCGCTCCGGATCGCGCGACAGGCGCTCGGTCGCCGCCGCGACCCAGTCCTCGCCTTCGAACGGGGCTCGCCCGGTCAGCAGCTCGTAGGTGACGACGCCGAGCGAGTAGACGTCCGAGCGAGCGTCGGCCGGCCCATGCTCCAACTGCTCGGGCGCCAGATAGGCGGCCGCCGAGCCCACGCTCTGGGCGTGAAGGGCGCCGGTCGTCGCGGCGAGGTGGGCGATCCCAAAGTCGACCAGCTTCGCGTCGCCGTTCTCGTCGAGCAGCACGTTCTCGGGCGTAATATCGCCGTGGACGAGCTGCTCGAGGTGGAGGAGCTGGAGGGCGTCGGCGACTTGCGAAACGATCTTGACCACGTCCGAGAGGGCTACCGGATCGCCGCGACCGAGCCGCTCGCGCAGGTTGCCGCCGGTGACGTACTCCATCACCACGAAGCAGCCATCTTCCGATGTGCCGGCGTCGAAGATCGTGACCAGGTGCGGATGAAACAGCCGAGCGATCCGCCGCTCCATATCGAGGAACTCCTCGACGAACCCGGCCTCGCGGCAGATGTGCGGGTGGAGTAGCTTGAGGGCGACGGAGCGCTCGAGGGTCGAATCGGTCGCCCAGTAGACGGTCGCCAGGTTGCCGCGCCCGATCACGCGCTGGAGGACGTAGCGCCCCTGAAGGAGCGTAGCCCCATCCTCATGCGCCGGCGCGGCCGCGGCCTGGTCGGTGTCCGAGCGGCGGGAGCGGCGATGTCGCGCCGCCTTCGGCGGGCTCGATTCAGGGTCCGCCCCACGACTCGCCATCGTCATCACGCTCCCCGCCTTGGCGACGGCCCGACCGACTCCCCGGCGACGATAGCACAGGTCATACCAGCCCATGCCGCTGCCCCCGACTTGCTCCTCGAGTCGGTACCGCCCGGCCAGGCGCTCACCCTGCTCTATCGCGGCCGTCATGAGATCACCCATGTTGCCACGCTGCTTCTCGTACTCAGGTTCGGACAGGTACCCTGTAGGGGTGACCGGACGGTCGCCCCTACCGGGATTAACGGTTGACGGTAACAGATGGATCAAGCAGTCGGTCCGCACGCGGCGCTCCTCCGCTTCGAGGGGGTCGGCAAGGTCTTCCGGACCCCCCATCCGCTCCGCGTGCTCGAGGGGATCGACCTCGGCGTGGCCGAGGCGGAGTTTGCCAGCCTGCTCGGGCCGTCCGGCTGCGGCAAGTCGACGCTCCTGAACATCGCGGCCGGGTTCGAGCTTCCGAGCGAAGGGCGGGCGCTATTCCGCGGCGAGTCGATCCTCCGCCCAGGCCCCGAGCGGGCGGTGGTCTTCCAGGAGCCGGCCCTCTTCCCCTGGCTGAGTGTGCTCGACAACATCACCTTCAGCCCGCGGCTGGCCGGTCGACCCCGACGCGAGTACCTCCCGATCGCCGAGGAGTTCGTCCGCCTGGTCGGCCTGGCGGGCTTCGAGCGCCACTATCCGGCCGAGTTGAGCGGCGGGATGAAGCAGCGGGTCGGCATCGCGCGGGTCCTGATCATGGAGCCGACCGTCCTGCTGATGGACGAGCCGTTCGGAGCGCTGGACTCCCAGACCCGCTCGCTGATGCAGGAGCTGGTCCTGCGCCTGTGGGAGCAGTTCCACCAGACGGTGCTCTTCATCACCCACGACGTCGACGAAGCCCTACTCCTCTCCGACACCGTCCACGTGATGACCGCCCGACCTGGACGAATCAAGCAACGCCTGCGGATCCAGCTCCCGCGCCCGCGCACCGTCGACCTGGTGACGTCGGCCGAGTTCAACGACTACAAACGCGAGCTGATGACCGCCATCCGCGACGAGGCGCTACGCTCGGCTGGGGCCGGGGAACGGGGATCGGAGCCCGCGGCCCCGTAGGGCGGCCAGCGCGGATTTCGACACGTCTCAGCCGGCGCGCTGGAGCGCGCGTTCGAGGTCCGCGATCAAGTCGACCGGGTCCTCGATGCCGACCGACAGACGGACCAGCCCATCGCCGATGCCCACCGCCCGACGCTCTTCCGGCGTCAGTCCGCGGTGCGAGGCCTGGGCCGGATAGAGCACCAGCGTCCGCAGGTCGCCGAGCGTGGGCGCCGGGGTAACCAACCTGAACCGGTCCATCAGCCGGCGGACCGCGTCGCGCGTCCCCTCACGCAGGTCGAACGCGATCATTGCCCCGTAGCGCCCGCCGAGCAGTCGGCCGGCCAGATCATGCTGGCAGTGAGAGGACAGGCCCGGATAATAGACGCGAGCGACCGCCGCGTGGGTTTCGAGCCAGCGGGCAACGTCGAGGGCGTTGGCGCACTGGCGGGCCATCCGCAGCGGGAGCGTCTTCAGGCCGCGGTGGCAGAGCCAGGCCTCGTTCGGGGCCAGGTTGGCCCCCAGCAGGTTCGTCTGCTCGTGCAGCAGCCGCCCCAGCTCTGCGTCCGACACCGCGACCGTGCCGCCAGTCACGTCGCCGTGACCGCCGATGTACTTGGTCGCACTGTGGACCACGAGCTGCACACCATGCTCGAGCGGGCGGAGGAGATAGGGCGAGGCGAACGTGTTGTCGACGACCACCGTCGTCCCACGGCGGGCGGCCAGCGCCACGAGCTTGGCGATGTCGAGCACGATCAGCAGCGGGTTCGAGAGCGTCTCGAGGTACAGCACCCTCGGCCGCCTGGTCAGGCCGCGCTCGACCGCGTCGAGGTTGGTCATGTCGACGAGCTCGGTCCTGACGCCGATGCGGGCGAAGTAGGTGCTCAGGAGGGTCCGCGTCAGGCCGTAGCAGTCGCGAGTCGCCAGGATCGTGTCGCCCGGCTGGACGCTGGCCGCGAGCAAGGCGGCGTGGATCGCGGCCATACCGGAAGAGAACGCCACCGCGACCGAGGCCCCTTCGAGCGCGGCGACTGCCGACTCGAACGCCTGCACGGTCGGGTTGCCGTTTCGAGAGTACGAGTAGCCAGCACGGGTACCCTCGAATACCTCGTCGAGCGCGTCGAACGACGGCATCGTGAAGCCGGTCGCGTTGTGGATCGGCGTCGACGTCGGCTGCCACTCGCCCGGCTCGCCGCCCTCTCCGGCGTGGGCCGCCAGGGTCGCGAAGCCCCAGCGGGGCGGGGATGGCGGGGAGGTCTCGGAAATGTGGGTCCCCCTGGATGGGCCCGGTGCGCACCAGGCCGAGCGCCGGTAGGATCGACGCGGGCATACTCCGTGCAAGCTGCCGCATCGGGTCGCACGGAGCGTGCCACCAGCCGCACGCCTGCGCCATCCTCGGCGGAGGACTCGCCGGCCTCATGATAGACGGTATCCCGCGGAGCGTGAACGCCGATGGCGACTCGTAAGCGAGGGATCAACCTGGCGATGATCCCCTCGGTCTCCGGCGGCCTCGGCCACGTGACCAGGACGCTCAAGCTCGCGCGCGGGCTCGAGCAGGCCGATCCGTCGCTGAATATCTCTTACATCCTCGACGAGCACCGGCTGCGACCGTTCAACGTCGACGCCGTCCGCAAGACCGGCTACCCCGTCCAGATCTTGCCATCCCCGATCCGCCATGAGCGGGACGCGATCGTCCGCGAGATCCTGGGCGAGGTCGACGTCGTCGTCGAGGACACCAGCCGGCGCCTGATCGCCTACCGCCGAATCCTGCCCCGCATCAAAGCCTGGATCTCGATCCCGATGCTCCCACTCTGGGACGAGGTCTTCATGGATTGGCCACGACTCGAGCACGCCGACCACATCCTCTACGCTTACCCCGGGGTCATGCCGCTGCCCGAGGAGCTCGAGCCGTTCCGCGACAAGATCACCGTCACCGGCCCGATCCTCGATCCGGTCGCGCCCGATCGAGCGGCCGGCCGTCGTCGGCTCGGTCTGGCCGAGGACGAACGCTACATCCTCTACTCCCCGCGCGGCTTCCCCTTCGGGCGGACTTTCGGCCGGCGTGTGATCAACGGGGTCGTCGGGGCCTACATACGCCTGCGGCTGGAACGGCCCGAGCTGCGCCTCGTCCTCTCGGCGGTCGACGACCTCGCCAGGATCCAACACCCCACGCTCCCACCGCTCGATCAGATCGAGGGCGTGATCCTCCAGGGCGTCGTCACGCCCGAGGTCGCGTGGGACTGCCTGGCGGGCGCCGACCTGGCGATCGTCGAGGGCACCAGCACCCTCTTCGACGCGGCCGTCGCCCGGACGCCCGTGCTGATGGTCCCAGGCAAGATCTACGAGACGGCGCTCGAGGGAACCTGGGTCGAGGCCCATGACGCCGGGGTCGTCATCTGGGTCGAGGACGTGACCCGCGCGACGATGCTCCGGGGGATGCGCCGCGCGCTCGAACCGAACGCCGCGGCGGACCGCTCAGCGCGGCTCCACGAGCTGGTCGGGACCGACGGCCGCGAGGTCGCCGTCGAGACGGTCCTGCGGATCATCCAGGACAAGGTGGGTAGGTGAGACGGGCCCTCTTCCTGCCAGCCAAAGCCCCGCGGCCCGGTCGGACCAAGACCCGCCTCTCGCCGCCGCTCTCGCTCGAGCAGGCCGCCGACCTGTATCGCGCTTTCCTCCAGGATTGCGTCGCGCTGGCCCTCGACGCCGGGTCCGACCGCGTGACCGTGCGGTTCCCATCCGACGACGGCGCCGAGCGGGAGCTCGCGTCCCTCCTCCCCCCCACTGTGTGCCTCCAGCCCGAGGCGGTCGACGACCTCGGCGGCATCCTCGAAGGCGGGTTTCGGCGTCTCCTTGGCGAAGGCTTCGAGCGGGTGGTCGTGATCGGCAGCGACAATCCTACCCTGTCACCCGCGCTCGTCGAGGCGGCCTGGCGCGGCCTCGACGATCACGACGTCGTGATCGCCCCGACCGCCGACGGCGGCTACTGCCTACTCGGCATGACCCGCCATCACCCCGCCCTCTTCGAGCGGATCACCTGGAGCACCGACGCCGTCTACCGCGAGACCCTCGAGCGCGCCCGCCAGCAGGGCCTCCGCGTCCTCACCCTCCCCGAGGGCTACGATGTCGACACCGTCGCCGAGCTGGACCGCCTGCGCGCCGATCTCGCCACCCTCCCCCCGAGCGTCGCCCCGGCCACCCGGCAAGCGCTCGCCGGGCTGTCGTGGCCCTAATACTTGAAGCAGACGCCGGCCGCCACGAGCTGGCGGTAGGCGGCCCAGCCATGCTGCTCGGGGCCGTCGCCCTCTAGCCGACGCTGCTGGCTGCCTCCCGCCCTTCTCCGCGCCCCGAACCGAAGGCGGACACGCGGGTCCGCCCCTACGACCCACCATCGTGACGCGCACTTCGGCGAAGGACTCGACAGCCAGCGAAGTGGTTACGGACGCTATTCTGGATCGAACTCACCTGGCGGCGGGGACGCATGACAGCCAAGGACAACGTTCGAGCGCTGCTGGATCGGCTGCCAGATGACTGCAGCCTGGACGATGTCCCCTATCACGTGTACGTCATGCAGGCCGTGGCCGTGGCGAAGCTGACCGTGAGGCGGGCCGGACGGTGTCGCATGAGCAGGTCAAGGCAGAGCTGCGTTGCAAGTGGCTGCTCGGCGCCGCGCGGTAGTCTGGGCGGATTCGGCCACAGCAGGGCTCGACGAAGTAATCACCTTCATTGCCCAGGATTCCCGCGATGCGGCCATCCAGGTACTCGAGCGAGCGTTGGACACGGCCGAGAGCCTCGAGGCGCTGGCGGACCGCGACCGCCTGGATCCGGAGAGGGGGGGATGCGATGCCAGTCGGGTACAAGCGACGACGATGGCAGGCCGTGATGACAGTCTCTGCGAGCGGCCCTCTATTCTCGAGAGAGCTGGAGGACGGGGGTAGACTTCTTCGACCTCGCATGGCCGCGGATCTCCGGTACACGACGGCGGATGTCGACTTTCTCGAGTCGTGGTTCCAGGAGCGGAACTACGACTCGGGCGAGTTCGAAGAGCATCGACGCCTTCGAAACCCGCGGAAAGCTGAAGTCGTGCGCGTCATTCAGGATCTCGAACAGTGGCTGGGCAAACATCGCCGGCACCACGACTGGGATGGGGGCGGGATCCTCTTCTGCTATGCCGGCCATGGGCGCGAGTACGATGGAGCGTTAGTATTCGAGGACGGCGTACTCACGCCGGCGGAGTTCGCGGCTCTCCTGGGGGACGCGGCCCAGCGAGTGTCACTGCCTGGCCGTCTGCGTGTATCGGCGGTATTAGATTCGTGCCATTCTGGTGCTTTCACGACATCGCTCATCCACACCTGCTTCCGCGAGTATGCTGACTATCTCGTCCCATTTCATGTTTTCGCGTCGTGTATGGAAGACGAATTCGCCTGGGAGGAGTCCAGCCTGGGACATGGGATCTACTCGTACTGCTTTTCGGTTCGCGAGCAGGTTCCGTTCGGCCTGGGAGCGACGGCCTTGCAGCCTGACAATAGCTTCGGCCCGTCACTGTCGATCGCTGGCGGTGAACTCGGATGTGCGCTCCTAACGGCGGGTGCGCAGAATCCCGTAGTCTACTGGAATGGCACCGGCGAGATCGAAGCCGGCAAGAAGAGTTTCAACATCTTCCAGGACGAGCAGTTGTTGAGCCTGGATTGCATCCAGGCTCAACTTCGAAAGATGAGGGACGAGTTCGCCAGTGCAGTCGCGATGATGCAGCCGGACACTCAGTTCCTGCGTTCCTCGGATGCTCAGATGCGCGCTAGCATCGGCGAGACGCTCCAATTCCTTCGCGAGCAGAGGGCGAGGCCCCCAGGAGGCATCGTCTGAGAGCGCGTTTAAGAAGGCTTCCGGGCGGCCAACCGGCGGAGCATGAGCTGGACCATCACCGCCTGGATCATGGCCTCGCTGACCTCGGTGAGGGCTTCGTAGTCCTTGCTCAGGCGGCGGTACCGCCCGAACCAGCCGAAGGTCCGCTCCACGATCCACCGCTTGGGCAGGACGACGAAGCCGCGGGCGTCGTCGGAGCGCTTGACGATCGCCAGGACCCAGCCGGCCAGGGCCTGGGCCCACTCGACGAGCTTGCCCGCATAGCCGCCATCGGCCCAGATCAGCCGCGGGCGCGGGAACGTCGGAGCGGCGGCCTGCAGGACGAGCTTGGCCCCATCGCGATCCTGGAGGCTGGCGGCATGGACCACTACCAGCAGCAGCAGCCCGAGGGTGTCGACCAGGATGTGGCGCTTGCGGCCGCTGACCTTCTTGCCGGCATCGTAGCCGCGCGGCCCGCCGCTCTCGGTCGTCTTGGCCGACTGGCTGTCGATGATCCCGGCGCTGGGCTCCGGGTGCCGCCCGGCGCGCACCCGCACCTCGCGGCGGAGGGTGTCGTTCAGCCGCTGCCAGGTGCCGTCCCGCTGCCAGCGTCGGAAGTAATAGTACACCGTCGGCCAGGGCGGCAGGTCCCGCGGCAGCATCCGCCACGGAATCCCGCCCCGCAGCACGTAGCGGATCCCGTTCAGCACCGCCCGCATCTCGCCGCGGCGGGGCCGCCCGCCGAGCCTGGCCGGCGGGATCAAGGGCTCGATCCGCTCCCACTCGGCATCGCTCAAGTCGCTGGGGTACACTGGCTTGCTCATTCCCTGAGCTTACTGCCATCTCGCCCCCTTTTCAAACGCGCTCTGAGATAGCAGGCTTGCGGCGGGCAGGCAGTCGCCCGCCGCCTCGGTTTGGACCCTGGGTGATGCTGACGCGCTCCGACTTGAAGCAGACGCTGACCGCGGCGAGGTGTCGATAGACGGCCCGGAGGTCGCCGACCGTCAAGCCGAGATGCCCGTTGCCGACGTTGCGGGTCGGTCTGGCCTTCGCGGTCCCCGCCGGCGCGAGGTGCTCAATCAGATCGAGGTCCCGCCCGGGGTGATATCATACGTCCGCTATGCGCTCGGTCGACGAGATCCTCGAGGATGCGCTGGCACTCCCAGTGGAGGCCCGGGCCGCTATCGCCGGCTCGCTGATCAGCAGTCTAGACGACCAGACCGACCAGCAAGTCGAGGAGCTTTGGTCGGCCGAGATCGCGCAGCGGATCGTCGAGCTCGACGCCGGCAGAGTGCAGCTCGTGCCCTGGACCGAGGTCCGCCGCCGCCTCTCCGACGACTGATGCCGGCCAAGGTCCGGTTTCACCCGGCGGCGGCGGAAGAGGCCGAAGCGGCCTACCGCTGGTATCACGAGCGGAGCCCCTCCGCGTCATCCGCGTTTCTCGCGGCGCTCGAGCGGGCTGTCCTTCTGATCTCCGAGGCCCCGGAGCGACCAGCAGCGTACCTTCACGAGACGCGCCGGGTGCTCCTTCGTCGTTTTCCTTTCATGATCGTGTATCGGGTCGCTGGAGATGAGGTTCAGGTCATCTCGGTGGCTCACGGTCGGCGGCGGCCTGGCTACTGGCGCGCTCGGTAGGCGCCGCGGTTCTGGCGCGTCGGCGTCTGCAACTACTCCGGCGCCTCGGCCTGATCGCCCCGACCCTCTCAGGGTGGGTCACTCTCCGCCAGGACGGCCGGGCAGGCAGAAACGGAGATCGAATTCGCGAATGATGGAGCAGCAAGGGCCATGCCCATAGGGTTCGAGCTCGAAGTCCCGACGTTCGTCGGCTGGGACCAGTTGCTGGCGTCCACTCCGACTCTCGACGTCGTCGACGTCGTCACCCCGAACGCCGACCTCGGGGCGATCACGCTCGCGGCGATCGAGCGGGGATTGCACGTCCTGGTCGAGAAGCCGCTCGCCACGACCGTCGCTGCCTGCGACGCGATCGTCGACGCCGCGCGGCGCTCCGGCCGCGTCGTCGCCGTCGGTCACGAGCTGCGCCTCTCCCCGCTCTGGGGCCGAGTCGCGGCCGAGATCATGGCCGGCCGGATCGGCCGGCCGCTGTCCTGCACGATCCACCTCTGGCGGCGCAGCTTCCGCCCCGGCGCCGGCGGCTGGCGCCACGACCCGGCCCGGGTCGGTAACTAGATCCTCGAGGAGCCGATCCACTACTTCGACCCGGCCCGCTGGTACCTGGCCGACCTCGGCGATCCGGTCGCCGTCTACGCCCGCGGCAATGGCCGCGGCGGCGCGCTCCCCGAGAACGTGGCCGCGCTCGTCTCGTGGGCCAACGGCGGCTTTGCCCGGATCTCACAGACGACCGCCGGCGCCGAGCACCACCTGATCGCCGAGATCACCGGCACCGAGGCCTCCCTCCAAATCGTCTGGTCCGGCCTGAGCGACCGCGGCGGGACCCCGACCTGCCGCCTGGACCTCGCCGCGAACGACGTCCAGGAAGAGCTGCCCCTGAACGGTACACCAACCGAGACCGGCGACCTGGCCGAGGAGATCGCCCGGATGGTTCGCTGCGTCCGCGACGGAAAGCCCCCGCCCACCGACGCCGTCGACGGCCGCTGGGCCGTCCGCCTGGCCCTCGCCGCCGAGGCGTCGGCGCAGAGCGGACACAAAGTCGCCGTGTAGAGGCGCATAGCCTCCTGGGAGCGCGGGCGTCCCGCCCGCCCGGACGAAGCGTGCGGGAC
>JACCZL010000840.1 GCA_013695975.1 Chloroflexota bacterium | reverse complement strand
TGAGCTGTGCCGCCAGGGTCTTGTTGTGGGCGATGACGAGCGTCGGTCGCTGAACCTGCTCGACCACCCAGGCCATCGTCGCGGTCTTGCCGCTGCCGGTCACGCCGAGCAGGGTTTGATGGGTCAGGTTGCGCCGCAGCCCATCGGTGAGCTGGGCGATCGCCTGGGGTTGATCGCCGGTCGGTTGGAAGTCGGAGACGAGTTGAATTCGGGCATGGTGGGAGCCCTAATTGTACCAGACGTGACTGGTCGTGATCCGAAGGTTTGAGCGGTTTCGAGCGGATTTGGGCGGTTCTCGCGACGACGCGGCGATCGACTACAATCGACTCGACTGCCCAAACATGACCAACTACCTGGAGCTTCTGGATTGGCGGCGGCGTGTTGCCGAGCTTTTCGTCGAGCTTCGTCGTCGCGAACCCGATGAGTCGACGCTGGCCTGGTTCCGCGCGGAGAAAGATGCCCTTTACCGAGGTCATCCACAGACACCACTGACCTGCCGCGCCCGCGCAGCCTTTTCCGGCCTGTTGTACTGGGCCTACGCCCCCGCGGCGCGAGTGGAGGCCCGCTTTAGGGCGACGGATAACCGTGAAGCGCCGATCCAGACCAGTACCAACGACGAGATGGCCTTTTCGCGGATCGGCCAGCTCGACTTCGACTACGCCGGCGAGCGCTGTCGGCTGGGCGCCTACTGGATCGAGGGGTACGCCGGCGGTCTCTTCGTCCCGTTCCGCGATCGGACCAGCGGTGTAGAAAGTTACGGAGGCGGCCGCTACCTCCTGGACACGATCAAGAGCGCCGATCTCGGCTCTGAGGTGGCCGGCGGCACGGTGGTCCTCGACTTCAACTACGCTTACAATCCGTCGTGCGCGTACGACCCTCAGTGGAGCTGTCCGTTGGCCCCGCCTGAGAACTGGCTAGCGGTCGAGGTGCGCGCGGGCGAGCGCGGGCCAGTCTCCGACAGATAATCTGTTTGGGACATCAGCGTGGTTCGGCAGCACGGCGTACGGGCTTCGGCCGGCGCCGGGCGATTCGCACCGTAGGGCGCGATGAATCGCGCCCCTACGGGAACCGACGGGTAGCGGAACGGGATGCAGCCAGACGGCAAGGGCACGAGCGAATCCGCGGCGCGGCAGGGCGCCAGCGTCGAGTTTCGCCACGTCACCAAGCGGTTTGGGGCTGAGGCGGCTGGTGGCAAGGGAACGCCGGGGGCCGTCAACGACCTGTCGCTGACGGTCCCGCCGGGCGAGATCTGCGTGCTGGTTGGCCCGAGTGGGTGCGGCAAGACGACGTCGCTCAAGATGGTCAATCGGCTGGTCGAGCCCACCGAGGGCCAGGTCTTGATCGACGGGCAGGACATCTCGACGGTCCGGGCGACCGTATTGCGACGCCGAATCGGGTACGTCATTCAGCAAATCGGGCTCTTTCCGCACCAGACGATCGGCGAGAATGTGGCGACGGTGCCCCGCCTGCTCGGTTGGCCCAAGGAGCGGATCCGTAGTCGGGTCGACGAGCTGCTGACGTTGATCGGCCTGGACCCGGGGGGCGTTCGCGACCGCTACCCGTCCCAGTTATCCGGGGGCGAGCGCCAGCGGGTCGGGGTGGCGCGGGCGATGGCGGCCGAGCCGCCGGTCATGCTCATGGACGAGCCGTTCGGAGCGGTCGATCCGATCGTGCGCGGACGCCTCCAAAACGAGTTCCTCCGCCTCCACCAGGAGCTCGGCACGACCGTGCTGCTGGTCACCCACGACATCGACGAGGCGATCAAGATGGGCGATCGGGTGGCGATCATGCAGCAAGGCGGCTACCTGGCCCAGTACGCCCCGCCGGCCGAGCTGCTGGCCAACCCGGCCAACGACTTCGTGGCGCGGTTCGTCGGCTCGGACCGCGGCCTGAAGCGCCTGGCGCTGATGACCGTCGCCGAGGTCGATCTGCGCGAGGCCGCCACCGCGCGAGTCGGCGAGCCGGTCCGGTCCGCGCTGGCCCGCGCGGCGGAGGCAGCGTACATCCTCCTGCTGGACATGGACGGCCGTCCGGAAGGCTGGGTCAACGCCCGTCGCTTGCGGCCCGAAGGGACGCTCGACAGCGAAGCGGCCGACCCGTCCTCCCCGATCTTCACGCCCGCGACGACACTCCGGGATGCCCTCTCGATGCTACTCGCATCGGCCGTCCAGACCGGCGTGGTCGTGGACGAGAGTGGGCGCTACGTTGGGGCACTGACGCTCGAGGTCGTCGGCGCGGCGTTGCGGGGGGCGACGACACCGCCGCCCGAGGCGCTGACAATCGGTTCGCCCAGCGAGCCGGACGACGGCCACGCAGCCCGATGACGCCGGGCGAGCCGCTCATCCGCTGGGACTGGATCGCTCGGAACCTCGACGCGATCGGGCAGCGCATCGCCGAGCACGTGGTTTTGACCGGCATTGCCGTCGGGATCGGGCTGCTCATCTCCTTCGCCCTGAGCATCTGGATCGTCCGCCAACCACGCTGGTACGGGCCGGTGACCTGGGTCACTGGGATCCTCTACACGATCCCTAGCCTGGCCCTGTTTGCCCTGCTGATCCCCTTTACCGGGCTGTCGCTGCTGACCGCCGAGATCGGGCTGATCGGCTACACGCTGCTGATCCTGATCCGAAACATCGTGAGCGGGATCCAGTCGGTCCCCGCCGACGTCCGCGAGGCGGCACTCGGGATGGGCTACACCCAGCGGCAAGTGCTCTGGCAGGTCGAGCTGCCGCTCGCCCTGGCCGTCATCATCGCGGGGGTTCGCATCGCGACGGTCACGACGATTGGACTGACCACCGTGACGGCACTGATCGGGCAGGGCGGGCTGGGCTACTTTATTCTCGAGGGCATCCAGCGGTTCTTCAGTACGCCTCTGATCGTCGGCGCGGTACTGTCGGTCACTCTGGCGATCCTGGTTGACGGCGCGCTCGTCCTCGTGCAGCGTTGGCTGACTCCCTGGACGAGCGCGCGGTCGTAAGGCGATGAGCTTCCTCGGTAGTGTCCTCGGCTGGCTGCTCGACCCAACCCACTGGCAAGGCTCGGACGGGATTCCGACGCGGATCGCCGAGCACGTCGTCCTGTCCGGGCTGGCGGTCGGCGTTGGGGTCCTGATCGCTCTGCCGGTCGGGGTCCTGCTCGGACACACCAATCGGGCCGGATTCGTCGCGATCAACGTCGCCAACATCGGGCGGGCCCTGCCGTCGATGGCGCTGCTCGCGCTGGCCCTACCGGTCGCCTTTTCGCTCGGGCTGGGACTTGGGTTCTGGCCGACGTTCCTCGCCCTGGTCCCGCTCGCGGTCCCGCCGATCCTGACCAACAGCTTCGTCGGGATCCGTTCAGTCGACCGCGACGTCGTCGAGGCGGCGCGCGGGATGGGCATGGGGGAATGGGGGGTCCTGCGCCAGGCCGAGCTGCCGATCGCCGCCCCGCTGATGATCGCCGGGGTCCGTAACGCGGCGGTGGCGATCGTCGCGACGGCGACGCTGGGCGCGCTCGTGGCGGGAGGCGGTCTCGGGCGCTACATCGTGGACGGCCTGGCTCGACAGCAGCCGGATCGGCTCTTCGTCGGGGCCCTGCTGGTGGCCCTGCTGGCCGTCGCGACCGAGCTTGGGTTCGGCCTGTTCGAGCGCCTCGCCGTCTCAGCCGGCGTCCGCAACACGTCCCAGCAGCCCCATTCGAGCGCCGCCGCTACGCCCCGCTGACCCGCGGCCGAGTGCCTCGACCGGATCGAAACGCCGCGCTGCTCGGACGCCCACCTCGCTGCTTCGGGTAAGCTTGACCGTTACGTCAGACCGGGAGCGCTGAGTCCGAGGGGGCCCAGCCACCCGGGATCGCCCACGAGAGTGGGTGACCGAATTGTGTAGGAGGACCTGTCGATGCCGAATTATCGTGCCCTGGCTGTAGGGGTGTCTCTACTGGCGCTGGTGGTGAGCGGCTGCGGAGGCGCGGCGCAGCCGTCGCCGGCGGCGCAGAAGACCGAGCCGAAGCCAACGACAGCCGCGTCGCCGGCCGCCGC
>JACCZL010000826.1 GCA_013695975.1 Chloroflexota bacterium | reverse complement strand
GGCCCGCGGTCGGGCGGCGGGGGGGGCAGCGCGCCGGCCGGGTCCGCGAAGCCGCTCTGGGCGTAGGCGGCGCCGAGCAGAGTGCCCCAGAGGAGTGCCGCGCCCTGCCCGTGGCGGCGCGCCGTGGCGGCAGGCGAGCCGTCCGCGAACCGAGCCAGGACTTCGGTCGCAGGCGTGGGATCGAGCGACTGGCGGAATGCGAGCACGGGTACGGAGATGACAGGGATCGGAAGCGACTGTCCACTGTCCGCTGGCCACTGCCCACTCGTCGTGAGCATGTCGAGCGGGGCCAGACGCGGGAGCTCGATCCGCGGGCGGATGATCGTCGTGCGCTTGTCGAGCGTGTGGCCGCGCAGGCCGAAGACGGGCTCGAGGATCGGGCTCGGGCGGTCGAACTCGTCGAGGAAACCGCCGCCGGCCGTCGAGACCAGCACCCCGCCGGCCTCGACCCAGTGGGCGAGGCCCTCCGCAGCGGCTCGGGCCAGGTGATCGCCCACCAGGTAGAGGACGCGGTAGCGGCCGATGCTGGCGTCGGACAGGTCTTCCTCAGTCACGAAGTCAACCGGGACCTGGGCATGGCGGAGGGCGGTCCAGATGAACTTGCGCTCGGCGTTGTAGGCGATGCTCAGAAAGTCCGGCCCGAGCGGGCGGCCGTCGACGGCGCCGGGCGTCGCGCGGTCCCAGTCGTCGGTGCTCTCGCTGAGGACGATCGCCACGCTCGCCGGGCGGAGGCGGCCATCAGCGATCAGGTCGTCGACAGCGCCGATCTCCCAGGTGACGTCGCGGACCGTGCGGTAGCGAGCGAGGTCAGCATGGTGGATGTAATTCTCGGTGCCTGCCTGCTCGGGGCCAACCTGGAAGAAGTCGAGTGCCTTGGCCCCGTGGGCGAGGGCGGTGTAGACGCCGCGCCGAAAGTCGGCGTCGGTGTTGCCCGGCGAGTGGGGCATGACGTAAGGCTGGACTACGCCGGAGCGGCCGCGCAGCCCGCATCGGAACACGTCGAGCAGGTAGCCGGTCATCTGTGGTCCCAGCTCGCTCGCCTGCCACCAGTAGTCGTCGTGGGTCGCGCGGTTGGCGGCCCCGCGTCGGAGTGCCTGGACGAAGAGGGTCTGATCGGGCCAGAAGTAGGGGTGGGGCGAGTAGGTGGCGCCGTAGAGGACGTCCTCGCCGAACGTCTGCCGGAGCTTGGCTGCCTGGGCGGCGAGCCCGTCGAGCGCCGTCCGCGCGAGCCAGCGCCGACTCTCGACGTACAGGCGGGGGTTGCTCGCGGCACCGCGCGGCCCGTCCACGAAGCGGACATCGTCCCACGTAGGTGTCGGGTCTCGGGTCTCGGGTGTCGGGGGTTCATCCTCGTTCCCCGACACCTGAGACTCGACACCCGACACCTCGGGTAGCACCTCCCGCGGTGTGAGGCCGCGGGCCTGGAGGTCGGCGCGGAGGCCGTTGTCGCGCCCCTCCCTGGGGACCCAGTGCTGGAGGCCAACCTCGTCGCCGTAGGTGAAGCCGCGCAAGTACGGCCGCGCCTGGGCAGCGTCGAGCTCGCGCCGCGCCTTGGCGATGTTCTCGTCCGTCGGGTACCACCGGAAGTCGCCGAGGGTCAGGCCACGGGTCGGCTGCCGCCCTTCCTCGCGCATCGCCTGGAGCTGGGCCGGTAGCGCGCCGACCCCCAGGCGATTGAAGGCGTTCGGGCCGAGCAGGAAGAAGAGGCGGCGGTAGAGTCGATAGACCCGCGCCGGGCTGGTCAGGTTCTTCTCGGCGTCGTCGCCCAGGCCGGCGTAGACGAGGGTCCGGTGGGGCGGCTTGCCGACCGTCGCCGGCGTTTCCTCGAGCGCCTTGACGATCCGCTCCAGCGTCTCCTCGGCGGTGAGGATCTGGTCCGGGGCCTTGGCCGGGTAGGGCGGCAGGTTGAGCAGGAGTCGGGCGCTGGCATCATCCCGATAAGCCAGCCGGCGGAGGATCGCCCCCTCCTCGGGGGCGCTTGCGACCTCGACCTGGAGCGTCGCCCGACGGTTCTGGCTGCCGTTGTTCTGGACGATCTGGAGATGGCCGGCATGGGTTGTGTCGCGGCAGGAGACGTCGACCCAGGGGGTTCGGTCACCGGGCTGGAGTCGGCTGGGGCGCGCGCCCTGGCGAACTGGGCCGCCGCGATCGATCTGGAATTCGGGAAAGGTCCAGGGGACTCGGTTGATCGAGTAGCGCGCCTCGACGTGGAAGCTCTCGCCGCTGTCGGCGGGGTTGGTGATCCGCAGGAAGGTCCGACCTGCCGCTGCCGCGCCGATCTCATCGAGCAGGGGATAGGCGCGCGCTCCCCGTCCACGGAACCCGTCCTCGAGGTCGGTGGTCAGGAAGAGCAGGTCCAGGTTGCGGTTCGCGGCCGGCTCGGGGTTGCCGATCGCCTCGAGCGTGACCGTCGCCGATCCGGCCGCCAGCTCGGCGAGCCGGGCCTCGCCGACCAGGCCCTCGACGCCGTGGGCTAGGTCGTGCCAGGGGGCGTCGGGCAGGTTGAAGAACCAGAGCCGCGTCGCCTCGGGCCGCCCGTATTCGAGCCGGATCGGTGCTCGGCCCGGCTGCTCGATCGAGACCTGGAAGAGGACGTGATAGTCGCGGTAGGGGTACTCGTAGCGCGCCCAGACCTTGTAGCGGCCGTCGCGCGGGATCGGCCGCTCCAGGCTTGCGCGGGCGCCTGTTGCGTCGGCGGGCGCGTGCAACAGCATCCCGCCCGAGACGTGGCTCGCGCCGATGCTATCGACCATGTAG
>JACCZL010000791.1 GCA_013695975.1 Chloroflexota bacterium | reverse complement strand
TCGCTGCCCGCCGCGGTCGAGCGCGAGGGGCGCCTGCTGTACGGCGAGCGGCCCGCGAGGAGGGTTTGGGACCAGACGGAAGTCGAGGGGCAGAAGGCGAACCTGACGCGCAGTTGGCTGGTGAGGGCGAAGCAGGATCTTCGAACGGCCGCGCGGGTCGCTGAAGTTCCAGCGATCCAGGAAACGGTGCTCTACCACTGCCAGCAGGCCTACGAGAAGGCGCTCAAGGGGTTCCTGGTCTGGCACGATTGGCCATTGCGGAAGACGCACCTGCTCCCCGAGCTGATCGAGGAGTGCGAGGCGCTTGATCCCGAATTCGCCCAGCTCGCCAGGTCTGCCGCGGTGGTCTCGCCCTACGCCTGGAAGTTCCGCTATCCGATCACGGACGCGCATGGCGTGCTGATCGAGATCGAGCCGTCGGACGAGGACGCCGCCGAGGCGCTGCGCTTCGCCCGCGAGGCGTTCGACTTCGTCGTCAGGCGCCTGCCGCCCGAAGCGCGGCCATCAGGCTGAGCGGCGACTCGGCCAGACCCCGACCGGTGTCCCCCCTCGGCTGGGTCCTGCTCTTCCTGCTGGGCGGAGCGCTGCCGCTCATACCGGCGCTGATGCGGCCGGGCGCGGCTAAGATCGGCCTGGCGCTCGGTGTGGCGCTGATCCTGCTCGACCTGCTGATGGTCGCCGCCACCATCTGGCTCGTGCGTGGACGCTAACGTCGGAGCTGCCCCGACGGATCTAACACCCCCCGCGCAAATTGATCAAAATTAATGGCCCGCGGCGTGCTTCGAGGGACTTTCCGCGTTCGCGGCTATTCGGACGGCAGGCCGACGAGCTCCATGAGGCGGAGGGCGTTGGTGGTTGTGGCGATGCCGGGGCGGAGCTTGTAGTCGAAGGACATTCGTGGGCCACCGCCGTCATCAGAGACCTGCTCCGTGAAATGCACAGCCTGGCCGGCGGGCGCGAGCGGGCCGGCGTCGGCGAGGGCGAGATCGTGGGTCGAAACGGCGCCGATGGCGCCCTCGTCGATCAGCCGACGGATGATCCGGCGGGCGGCCACCTGTCGCTCGGCGCTGTTGGTGCCCTGGAGGATCTCGTCCAGGAGGTACAGCAGCCGTAGCTCGGCCCCGGCGCCGACGCGGCCGTTGGCGCGACTGGCGTCGACGACCTGCTTGAGACGCTCCAGCTCGGCCATGAAGAAGGAGACGCCGCGCTCGAGTGAGTCCTGAATTCGCATGCTGGTCCAGAGCCTGACCGGTGGCAAGCGGAGGCGCGCGGCGCAGACCGGGCCGCCCGCGCCGGCCAGCACGACGTTGACGCCGACCGCCCGCAGGAGGGTGCTCTTGCCGGACATGTTCGAGCCGGTCACGAGAAGGAAGGTGCCGGGCGGGCCGATCGTGACGTCGTTGACCACCCGAGCGGCAGTCGAGAGAAGCGGGTGGCCGAGGCCGCTCGCCTCGATCGCGTCGGCCGCCGAGTCGAACTCCGGGAAGGCCCAGTCGGGATGGTCATGGGCGAGAACGGCCAGCGCGGCAATCGCCTCGGCCTCGCCCAGCACAGTCAGCCAGTCACGGGCGCGCGGCCCGACCGCGGCCTGCCAGCGTTCTAGGGCGGCCAGGACGTGGATGTCCCAGAGCGTCACGACCTGAACGGCGGCGTAAAGCATCGAGGACGATGGGAAGGCGAGCGCGGTCAGCCGCTGGAGGCGCCGGATCTGCGCGGGGGCGGCGAGCCCGTCGGCGTTCAGGCGGGCCTGGAGCCGCCTCAGCACGGGCGCGTCGAACGAGGCACTCGCAAGCAGCTCGAGCGCGTTCGCGTAGGCGCCGAGGTGGCCTTCAACCGCCGCCACCCGTGCGAGGGTGCGAGCGGATGGCCCGACCAGCGCCCAGCCCAGCAGGAGATTGATCCCGACGAACAGCGGCCAGATCGGGACCGGGGTGACCCCGACCAGCTCGGCGGCCAGCGCCAGCCAGAGCAGTGGCGGATTGATCCGCGCGGCCCAGAGGAGCCCGCGACGGCGGGTGAGCCAGGGGTCGCTTTCGGCCCAATCCAGGAACGGGTCGGGATCGGGTCCCGCCTCCGCGAACGGCCGCCCACGCCAGGCCAGCTCCTGGCGGAGCTCGATCAGCGGCGCCAGCTCGGCCACGCCAACCTGGCGCTCACGGACGGTAGCTGGAGGCGCCGGTGCCAGGAGCCAGTGGCTGAGGACCCGCTCGCCCATGCGGGTCACGACCGATTCGAGCAACTGGAAGAGCGAGGCGCGGCCGAACAGATCCAGGTCCGTGGCGTAAGGATGGCTCGAGTCGGCCGAAACGGTGTGGCGGAGCGGCAGCGACGCCCAGGCGCGGTCGAGCCGCTTGTGGGCCTCGGCGTTGATCCCGTGCAGTCCCTCGGCGCGCCGCCGCGCACGGTCGAGCCGGCGGTGGCGGACCACCAGCAGGACGAAGCCGGCCAGGAGCAGCATGGCGGCCACGCCGATAACGATCATCTCCGACCAGAGCGCCCATCCAGAGCAGGCGACAGCGGTGGTGAAGACGAGCAGGCGGACATTCGAGATCCGGTTCGACTCGCGGGCCAAGGTGTCACGCTCCTCGGCAAAGCGGAGACAGCGTGCGTCGTAGACGTCCGCGGGCTGGAGGGCTGGCGGCATGTGCTGCGTCAGTCTGCCGGCCGGTCTGGATGGGCGTGCAGGCCCCGAGCGGCGTTCTGGAGCAGGGCCAGGTTACCGCGGAGGTCGATCGCGGCATGCACCAGGGCGTTGA
>JACCZL010000789.1 GCA_013695975.1 Chloroflexota bacterium | reverse complement strand
CTCCCGCCCACATCACGCCGAATGGGAATACCTGGAGTGAATGGTTTCCAACCCGCCCTGCCCAAAGGGGACACGCCCCGTGAAACCGTGCCACACCTGCAGTCACGTGCTCATCCCACCCGGGTGGCGAGGTTGGTCAGATCGCCGCGTCCGGATTCGGTGAAGCGCCTAACGGCGGCGCGGATGCACTCGGCGACCTGCATGCACGCCTGGAAGCATGGCCGGGGCGCCAGCCATCGGAATGGTGGTCCCGAAGCTCACTTGACATCGGGCCGGGCATGGCGTCCAATTGGGCGAGGCGAGGGACGATGGCATCGTGAGGTGGACAGTGAAGATCCGAGACGTACGAGCGATGCTCTTGACGGCGCCGATTCCGGCCGAGCGGCAGTATACCAGCGACCTCGGCACGATTCAGGCAGCCAGCGCGGCGATCGTCGTCGTCGAGACGGACGAGGGTCTCGTCGGCTACGGCGAGGCCAAGGGGACGCCCCAGGTGATGCGAGGGATCGTCGAGCACGAGCTTAAGCCACTCCTCCTCGGCGAGGACCCGACCAGGGTCGAGTACCTCTGGGAGAAGATGTACACCGGCTCGCGCCTGGGGCTGTCCCTCTACTACGGCCGCTCGATGGCGGTCAGTACGGCGACCGGCGAGCTGATGTGCGCGATCAGCGGCGTCGACGTCGCTCTCTGGGATCTGACCGGCAAGGCCCTCGGCGTCCCAATCTTCAAGCTGATGGGCGGCGACGTCCGCACGCGCGTCCGGGCCTACGCCAGCGGTGGTCACGGGCGGCTCGGCGAGATCGGCGACCAGTTCCTTGGCTACGTCGAGCAGGGCTTCCACGCCTGCAAGATGCGGGTCGGCGGCAAGGACCATCCCAACATGGTGGCCGGCTCGGCGGCCAGGGTGAAGGAGGCCCGTGAGGCGGTCGGGCCCGACGTTGAGATCATGCTCGACGCGCATGGCAGCACCGGCGTCACGGCCGCGATCAAGCTGGCCCGTGCCGTCGAGGAGCACGACGTCGCCTGGTACGAGGAGCCGGTCATCCACCACGATCTCCAGGGCCTGGCCGAGGTCCGTCGCGCCACGACCGTTCCGGTCGCGACCGGCGAGAACCTCTACACTCGTTTCGCCTTCCGCGACCTGGCCCTCGCCCGCGCGGCCGACGTCTGGCAACCGGACACCGCGATGGCCGGCGGGCTCACCGAGATGCGGCGGATCGCCGCCCTGGCCTCGGCGTTCGAGTTCCGCTTCGCGCCCCACGTCTGGGGCAGCGCCTTTCTCTGGGCCGCCAGCCTCCAGCTTGCCGCCGCCCTCCCCAACTACTCGATCTTCGAGTTCGGCCAGCCCTATAGCCCGCTCCTCTACGAGCTGGTCACCACGCCCGTGAAGGTCGAGCCGGACGGCTACGTCGAAATCCCCCAGGGTCCCGGCCTGGGCGTCGAGATCGTGCCGGACGCCGAGCGGCGCTTCGCCTTCGACCCCCACACCGCCGAGCGCAAGTCGCTGCTGTAGGGGCGCGATTCATCGCACCCATGCGCAACAAGCTAAGGCCGACGTCTGCACCGGACGTCAGGATCGACGCCGTAGGCGGGGGGCTTGTCCCCCCGCTTCCCACCGGCTCCAGGTCAGCCTCGAGTAACGTCGCGCACCAGGGTATCGGCGAGCTGGCGGAAGTCGCGGACTTCCAGGTCGGGGCTGTGCGGGGTCTCGCCGAAGGGCCGACCGCGGCGATTGACGTAGGCGGCGCGCATGCCGAACGCCTTGGCCCCCACGCAGTCGAAGGGGTGGTTGGCGACGAAGAGGACCGACTCGGGCTCGACCCCGAGCAGCTCCGCCGCCTTGCGGTAGGTCGCGACGTGCGGCTTGAACGAGCCCGCTTCGGTGACCGAGATGACTCGGTCGAACTGAAAGCCGACGTGGGCAACCCCGCGCTCCAGCATGTCCGGGTCGCCGTTCGAGAGGACGACGAGCTGGTAGTCCCGCTTGAGCTGGGTCAGCGCTTCGACCGCGTCGGGGAACGGCTCCAGGCGTTCGATCTGCGCCACCAGCCGTTCGGCGTCGCCGCGCGTGAACGGGACGCCCGCTCGCTCGAGGGTATAAGACACCGCTCGGCGCCCGATCTCGCGGTAGGGCGTATGCTCGCGGTGGAGCAGGGCGTCGATCATCGACTGCTCGAAGTGGGTCCGCCGCCACCAGGTTACGACGGCCTCGGGCCGGCCGCTGTACCCCCGCTCGCGTAAGAACGGCGCGATCGCCTCGGTCAGCCCGGTCTGCATGTCGACGACCGTGCCGTAGAAGTCAAACATCAGCGTCGTCACGGTTTCGCGCAGTTCCGCCACTGGTACCACGATTGCCTCACGCCCCTCGTCGATCACGAGGCGGGTGCCGCGTTGCGCGGCGCCCGCC
>JACCZL010000772.1 GCA_013695975.1 Chloroflexota bacterium | reverse complement strand
GCCGCCGCCCGCCTCGTCGCACAGGCGCGCGGCCAGGTTGGCGACCGTGCCGATCGCCGTGTAGTCGTACCGCCCCTCGAACCCGATCCGCCCGAGCGTCGCATGCCCCATGGCGATGCCGACGCCGAACCCCAGCTCGTAGCCGGCTCGCCGCCACCCGCGCGCGAGGTCGGCCGCCCGCTCGCGCATCGCGCAGGCCATGCCCACGGCCCGCTCGGCGTGGTCCGGCTGGGGCACGGGATCGTTGAAGAACACCATGATGCCGTCGCCGGCGAAGCGGTCCAGCGTCCCGCCGAATCGATGGATCAGCGCACCCATGGCCGCATGATACTCGGCGAGCACCCCCGTGACCTCCTCCGGCTCGGCGGTCTCGGCGAAGGCGGTGAAGCCGCGCAGGTCGCAGAAGACGACGGTGATCAGGCGCCGGTGGCTCTCGAGGATCGACTCGTCGCCGGAGGAGACGATCAGGTCAGCCAGTTGGGGCGAGAGATAGCGCCTCAGCCGACCGACCCGCTCCAGTTCTTCTACTTGCTGGCTCACGCGCGCCTCCAGTGTCCAGTTCAGTTCGGCCAGCTCTCGGAAGAGGCGGGCGTTCTCTATCGCGATGACTGCCTGGTCGGCGAACGTTTCGACGAGGGAGATATCGCGGGGGCTGTAGGCGCGAGCGACTTCGCGCGCGAGCGTCAGGACGCCGATGGCCGGCCCCTCGCGGACCAACGGGACCGACAGGGATGCCATCGCCTGTCGGTACACGTTGTCGGGGAACTCGGCGACGAACGCGGGATCGGATCGGTCGGGGATATGGATCGTGCGACGTTCGAGCAGTGCACGCCCCGCCGGTCGTCGAGGCGACACGGGAGCCACGTAGCCAACCAGGGCCCCGCCCATTCCCGCGTCGACCGCCGCGATGATGCGGTACTCGTCGTTAACCACAATCCCAACGGACCCGTACGAGCTGTCGCTCAGTCGCGTGGCGCTGGCGGCAATCGCGTCCAGCACGGGCTGGAGGTCGGCCGGCGAGCCGGCAATGACCTTCAGGATCTCGGCGATAGCGTTCTCCCGAGCCACGCCCTCGGCCAAGTCCCGCTTGAGCTGGACGACCTCCCGCTCGAGCTCCGTGATCCTCTGCTCGAGATCAACAGAGGGCCGCCGTGGATGGTGCTGGGGCTGAGTAGTCACCCGCCTGCGCCCCTCGTGGTCTTTCGGCGCGACTATCGCCCGTGCTTCCTCGCTTGTCAAGCTGCCTACGAGAGGTATCGAAGGCAGATCAGGGCGCAGGCAAGACTGACCCAGGCGTTCACTGGACTCGATGCCTCGGCGCGCTATTCGTAGGGTGATGCCCGGAGCGCTTGCCGCTTCTCCGACGAGTCATAGGCCTTGTCGGCGTGCAGCTTGGCCGGGCGGAACCGCGGACGGCCGGGCCGCCCACGCGGGCCGACGATCGGCGGGATCGCGTCCACGAGCGGCTCCAGCACGGTCGAGTCGTGGGCGTTGGTGGCGGAGGGTCGGACCGCGAGCGGGATGCCGTTGCGGTCGACGACCAGATGGTACTTCGAGCCGCGCTTGCCGCGGTCGACAAGATTCGGGCCGGTGTCCTCGCCCCCGCGTTTGGTCCGGACGCTCAGGCTATCGACGCTCGTCCGCGACCAGTCGATGGCGCCCTCATCCCCGAGCCAGTTCAGCAGGGTGGCGTGCAGGCGCTCCCCGACGCCGGCCTCCTGCCAATCCCGAAGGCGTCGCCAGCAGGTCGAACCACTCCCGCAGCCCAACTCTTGGGGCAGGAGCCGCCACGGCGAGCCGGTCTACAGGACGAAGATGAAGCCGCCCAGGGCGGCACGATCGGGCACGCGGAGGCGGCCACCCTCCGGCTTCGGGCGCTCGCGCGGCAACAACGGCTGGATCGCCTCCCAGAGATCGTCGGAAACCAAAGGCTGAGTCATGACGGCCGCGCATCATGCCAGCCTGCCTCTCGGGTTCTGAAACACCCTAGTACTGTCATCCTGTCGATCTTGTCTCATGTCAACCGGGCGGCTCAGGCGCTGCGCGGGCTCGCCCGGCGCGACTGGAGCGACTCGCGCGCGACGAAGGCGAGCAGCAG
>JACCZL010000768.1 GCA_013695975.1 Chloroflexota bacterium | reverse complement strand
GTCCCGCCCGGAGCGGCCGGGACGCCCGCGCTCCCGGGAACGGACCTCGGGGGCGCCATCCAAGCCTGGTTCCGCAATCTGGAGCGATGCGTGCGTGACGTCGATTACGACACGGCGCGGCCGCTCTTCGCGGATGACGTCGTCGGCTTCGGAACGTTCGGCACGATCCTGCAAGGGATCGACGCGCTGGCCGCCGACCAGTGGCGAAACGTCTGGCCGAAGATCGACGCCTTCAGCTTCGACCTCGAGAGCCTCCGCTGGGGCGCGGATGGGGCCCTGGCCTGGGCGATCTGCCTCTGGAACTCGCTGGGCCGCCAACCCGATGGCGGCACCTTCAAACGCCCGGGTCGCGCTACCATCATCCTCCGCCGCGAAGGTGACCGTTGGCAGGCCGTCCACACCCACTTCTCGCTCACCCCGCGTCCGTAGGGGCGCGATGTATCACGCCCCTACAATCTGGCCGTCGTCACATTCCGGTACAGCTCCGCCGTGCGCTGGGCGATAACACTCCAGGCGAAGTGGGACTCGACCCGTCGGCGGCCCGCGGCGCCCATCCGAGCGCGGAGCGGGGCGTCGGCGAGCAGCCGATTGATCGCGGCCGCCAGGTCATGGCTGAAGCGCGGGGGATCGATCGGCTCGAAGGGACTCTCGACCTGCTGCTCGAGCGGGACGAGCAGGCCGGTCTCGCCGTCGACCACCACCTCAGGGATCCCGCCGACGGCGCTCGCGACGACCGGCGTCGCGCAGGCCATCGCCTCGAGATTGATGATCCCGAACGGCTCGTAGATCGAGGGGCAGCAGAAGACGGCGGCGTGCGAGTAAAGCTGAATCGCGGACTCACGGGCCAGCATCTCGCGGATCCAGACCACGCCTTCGCGTCCCTGGCTGACGTCGGCGACGGCCGCCTCCATGTCGCGACCGATCTCGGGCGTGTCTGGCGCACCCGCGCACAGCACCACCTGGACTGATCGAGCGAGCTCGGGGATCGCCCGCACGAGGTGGATCAGCCCCTTCTGGCGGGTGATCCGCCCGACGAAGAGGATATAGGGTCGGTCCGGCGCGACACCGTAGCGGTCAAGGACATCCCGTGCCGCGACCGGATGGTAGACGCTCGGATCGATCCCGTTGTGGATCACCCGAACGCGGTCCGGGTCGGCGTCGAAGAGCCGCCGGATATCGGCGCGGGTCTCCTCGGAGACAGCGATGACCGCGTCGGCCATCTCGAGGGCCGTCCGCTCGATCCAGAGGGTCAGGTCGTAGCCACCGCCGAGCTGCTCGCGCTTCCACGGCCGCAACGGCTCGAGCGAGTGGACCGTAACGACCAGCGGGATCCCATAGGCCTGCTTGACCAGCACCCCGCCCAGATGGCTGTACCAGGTGTGGCAGTGGACCAGGTCGGCGTCGACGCCGCTGGCCCCGAACGCCACGCCGCGGGCCATCGCCCCGAAGACTGAGCGCAGACCGCCCGGCGCCGCGATCGCCCGCTCATCCACCCCGTACCCGCGCACCCGCAGGCGCCCATCGTCAACCTGCTGATCGCCAAAGCAGCGGACGTCGACGTCCATCAACCGCGCCAGCTCGCGGCTCAGAAACTCGACGTGGACGCCAGCCCCGCCGTAGACGTGCGGCGGATACTCGTTGGTGAGAAGGAGCGCTTTCATCCCCGCCCCGCCCCTACGAACGGCCTGGTGCCTTGCGCCAGGTCTCGATCGCCTCTTCAAGGGCGGCCCAGGGTAGCAGGGCGCACTTGACGCGGACGGGGAACTTCTTGACGCCCTGGAGCGCCTCCAGGTCCTCGTTGCCGTCCAGCCCATCGGTCGCGCCGCTGCCGACCATCATCTCCCTGAAAGCCGCCCCAAGCGACTCGGCCGTCTCGATCGGTTGGCCCTTGACGCCCTCGGACATCATCGACGCCGAGGCCTGGCTGATCGAGCAGCCTCGTCCGCCGTGGGCGATGTCGTCGATCACCCCGTCACCGAGCTTGAGCGAGAGCAGGATCTCGTCCCCGCACAGCGGATTGTGCCCGCGGGTCGCGACATCCGGATCGTCCAACTGCCCCCGATTGCGAGGATGCTGGTAGTGGTCGAGAATGGTTTCCTTATACAGGTCGTCCAGCGACACCGTTGGTCGTCTCCCCAAAGATCTCCTGGGCACCGAGCAACGCCCGAACCAGGACATCCACCTCGTCAGGCGTGTTGTAGATGTAGAAGCTGGCCCGCGCCGTTCCGCCCACGTCGAGCGCGTCCATCAGGACCTGGCAGCAATGGTGTCCCGCCCGGATCGCGACCCCCTCGTAGTCAACCACTTGCCCCAGGTCGTGCGGATGAATGTCGTCGACGTTAAAGGCGACCACGCCACCCCGTCGCTCGGCCTCGCGCGGGCCGTAGATCGTTGCGCCGGGCAGGCTCCCGATCTGCTCGAGGGCATAGCGGGTCAGCTCCAGCT
>JACCZL010000763.1 GCA_013695975.1 Chloroflexota bacterium | reverse complement strand
CCGCGAGTGAGGGCGCGATGCATCGCGCCCCTACGGGTCTGGTGCTGGCTGGAGTGGCGGTCGGCATGGCGGTGGGGACGAAATGGACGGCGCTGCTGGCGCTGCCGGGTCTGGCGGTCGTGTTCCTGGCACTGTTCTGGCGGCGGCTCGATCGGGGGATCCTGGCGGGCGTCGCGATTGGCGGTGTGGCCGCTGTCCTGCTGGGGGCGCAGTCGTACGTCCAGAACCTGTTGGTGTTTGGCAGCCCGACCGGCGTGGCCTCGCGGTTCCGAACCCCGGCAATGCCCTGGGAGGGCCCCGTCGCGTATCTGGCGCGGATGTTGTACCAGTTCACCATCGCCGACTTATCCGGACCGCTGGCGGCCCCCGCCGCTCAGCCACTTGCCGCGTGGCTGGCGCAAGCGCTCGCGGCGATCGGCGAGCGGCTCTTTGCGGGGCTCGGGATCCCGATCGATGTTGAGGGTCGGGTTGGGGTCAGTGTCCTGTTCGCGCCGCGCATCGAGGAGCTGTACTCTGGTGTTGGGCAAGTTGGCGGATTGATGATCGTCGCCGCGCTGGTGGCCCTGATCTGGCCACGGCGCATTCCGCCACGGCGCCGGCTGGTCGGGCTGGTCGCGCTGAGTCATCTGGTTTTCCTCGCCCTGACTCTCCGCTGGTCCGCCTTTGGGCCGGGGCGGTTCATCATCACCGCCTGCGCCCTCGCGGCGCCCCTGCTCGGAGCGCTGCTCGAGATGACGGACGACCGACGACGGGGGACAACCGAGCCCGCCCGTCGCCGGTGGCCTGTCGTCCGTCTCGGGGTGCTCGCGCTGGCGCTCTGGAGCGGGGTGGCCGGGCTCTATGTGGCGCGGTTCAACGAGGATAAGCCGCTGTCCGCGCTCGCCGGACGTGATCGGCTCGGCCTGATGATCCTCAATTTCCCGCTCTTGGAGGCCTTCTTCCGTGAGGTCGATGAGGAGCTCGGACCCACGAGCATGGTCGGCGTCTTCGGGGTGCCGACCACGTCGAATAGCTGGAAGGGGCAGTGGGAGTACCTGTTCTTCGGCCCGCGCTTCAGTCGGACCCTGTTGCCGCTGGTCGGGCCCGGCTACGCCGAGCGCCAGGCCCTCCGTCAGCCGCCGCGCTGGTCGAACGAGGATCTGCTGGCCGCCTACCGCCCGACGTTCGTGGTCCTCGAGGGCCTTCGGCCAGGCGCTCAGGCCCTGCCGGAGATGCGCGACCGCTGCTTCGAGCTACCGCTCGAGCATGCCAAGCCGACGCTGCCCTGGGAGCTGTGGCGGTGCCAGGATGGTGACCCCCGAAGCGTGCTCGAGCACGGCGACTTTCGGGACTGGCCGACCGGGCGGCTGCCAGGCGGCTGGGCGGTCGAAGTCGCCGGCGAGGGGCGGCTGGACGTGCGTCGGCTCGAGCCCGCCGAGGGTGAGCCGTTCCGCCTGCGCCTGGCGTATCAGGCGGGCGACGCGCAGGCCGAGGCGGGCATCGTCCAGGAGGTGGCAGTCGGGGCGCTGCGCGGCCGGACGCTGGTCGTCGACGCGCGGGTGTGGGCCGATCAGGTCGGGGCGGCGGTGCTGTGGGTGGACGATGGCGTCGAGGCGACCGAGGTAGCGAACGCGACGACCGAGGCGGAGACGCTGCGGGTGGTGCACGCGGTGCATCCACGGGCGAGCGAGCTGGCAGTGCACCTGGACGCGAGCGGGGCGGGACGCGACGCGGTGGTGCTGGTGCGGACGATCCTGGCGATCCCGCGGGAGGCGGCAAGGGGTGGCTGATGCCTTGCGCGTCGCGCTGTTTACCCTGAGCCTGGCGTCGGTGGTGGCCAGCAGCCTGCTGGCGGTGGGCCCATTGCGGCTGGGTGGGGCCGGGACGGTGCTGGCGCTGTGGGTGGTGGGCTGCGGGCAGGTGGTCCTGCTGGCCGAGGGGCTGTCACTGCTGCACGCGCTGGACTGGCCGGGCTTCCTGGTTGGGCATCTGCTGATTCTGGCTGGGACATGGCTGTGGGCGCGGCGGTGGCCAGGCGGTGAGCGTTGGCGGGCGCTGTACGACCTGCGGGCCGGGCTGGCACGTCTCAAACCGGCCGTCTGGGACTCGAGCGTGCCGGCGATGCCGCTGCTCGCGGGTCTGGTGCTGCTGGTCGGACTGGTTAGCACGGTCCAGGCCGTCTGGGTCCCGCCTAATAGCGTCGACTCGCTCGCCTACCGTCTGGCTCGCGTCGGGTACTACCTCCAATTTCATTCGCTGAGCCACTTCCCGAGCGACGACCCGCGCCAGGTTGAATTCCCGGTCAATGGGGAGCTGTTGATCCTGTGGACGGTGGCGTTCCTGCGGGCCGACTGGCTGGCGAACACCGTCCAGCTCCTGGCATGGGTCGTCACCACCGTGGCGGTCTACGGTCTGGGGCGCCAGCTCGGACTCGGGCCACGCGCGGCGCTCTTCGCCGCCGGGCTCTTCGCCCTGCTGCCGCAGTCGATCCTCCAGAGCACCTCGACGCTGAACGACCTGCTGGTCACGAGCTTCGTGGTCGTGAGCCTGTACTGCCTGCTACATGCGAGTGGGCCATTGGTAGCAAAAGCCCACGGCCGAAGGGCCATGGCCCACGCGCTGGTGCTGGCCGGCGCGGCGGCCGGGCTGGCGGTGGGGACGAAGGGGACCGCACTACTGGCGCTGCCGGGCCTGGCGGTCGTGTTCCTGGTCCTGTTCTGGCGACGGTTGGACCGAGAGGTCCTGGTGGGCGCGCTACTCGGCGGCCTGGCGGCGACCGTGTTGGGCGGCTACATCTTCGTCCAGAACTGGCTCGTCTACGGCGCCCTGACCGGACGGGTCCTGGAAGCCCAGGGGGCCGAGCCGCTCTGGCAGGGCTTCGTGCCCAACCTGGCCCGCACTCTCTTCCAGTTCGCGTTTGCCGACCTGTCCGGTCCATTGGCCGCCGCTCCGACCGGCCCCCTGGCCAATGCCCTGACCCACGCGCTCGGGTCGCTGGGCGAATGGCTCTTCGCCATCCTCGGCATCCCGGCCGTGGTCGAGGGGGTCGATCGCCCCTGGTGGCCGCGATTCACGTTCGTACGGATGCCGAGAGTCAACGAGCTTTACTCGGGCGTTGGCCCGATCGGGGGCCTGCTGATCGCCTTGGCGCTGGCGACGCTGGTCTGGCCGCGTCGGCTGGGGCGAGGATGCCGGCCATTGGCATTCGCGGCGGTGAGCTATCTGGCGCTGATGTCGCTGACGCTCCGCTGGAGCCCGCTCGGAGTCGGACGATTCCTGCTGATGGCCTGCGCCCTGGCGGCGCCGCTGCTCGGAGGGCTACTCCAGGATTCCGAGCGTCGAAGGCCGCACGCTGAAGGGGGGCTTCCTGCGCTCAGCGTTCGACGCTCGGCATTCGCTCTGGTGCTGGTCTTCTGGAGCGGCGTGAGCGGCTTCTACGTGGCCTGGCTGAACGAGGACAAGGCGCTGCCGCGGCTCGTCGGTCAGGACCGTCTCGGCTTGATGAGCCTTCGCTTTCCGGCCAACGAGGCGTTCCTGCGGGAGGTCGACCAGGAGCTCAGTCCCACAAGCACGGTTGGCGTCTTCGGGGCCCTCGACGCCGGGTCTGGGCAGAAGGATCAGTGGGAGTATCCGTTCTTCGGCCCGCGATTCACGCGGGTCCTGGTCCCGCTGGTCGGGCCCGGCTACGTCGAGCGGACCGGGCTCAGGGCGCCGCTCCCCTGGTCGAATGAGGACCTGCTCGCGGCCTACCAGCCGAGCCACGTCGTGGTGAAGGGGCGCCGCTCCGGCGCTGAGGCGCTGCCCCAGCTCGCCTCCAGCGGGTGCTTCGAGCTTCCCCTGCGGCACGCCAAACCGACGATCCAGTGGGAGCTCTGGCGCTGTCAGGACGACGATCCGCGAAGCGTCGTCGAGAACGGAAACTTCCAGGCCTGGCCCACGGGGCTGCCGAGAGGCTGGGCGGCGGAGCTGGCCGGCGAGGCGCGGCTGGCGGTCACGCCCGTCGAGTCGGGGGCCGAGGACGAGCCGTTTCGGCTGCGGGTGGAGTATCTGGCCGGCGGGGACCCGGAGGGAGCGGGCG
>JACCZL010000744.1 GCA_013695975.1 Chloroflexota bacterium | reverse complement strand
CGACCGGGCTGACCGAGGCCTTCTGCCGTCAATTCGGTTACCACGCCGCGCCGCGCCAGGATCGGCCCTCGAAGACGCGCCCGACGCCGCTCGATCTCGTACGTCGATTGCTGCCAAAGAGCTGGCGCGTCGCTCTCAGCCACCACCTGCCCTGGACCGCCCAGGAGCGACTCCTCTCCGAGGAGCTCGCGCGCTCCACCGACTGGGCCAGGACAACCGCCTTCACCATCCCCTCGCTCTACACCGGCTACATTCGGGTCAACCTGCGCGGGCGCGAGCCGCGTGGCATCGTCGAGCCCGGGCCGGAGTATGAACGACTCCTGGACAGGGTGGAGGCTGACCTGGCCCGACTCGTCGAGCCGCGAACTGGTCAACCGGCCGTCGGGTGGGTCAGTCGCACGGCGCGGGCGTTCGGCACCGGCCCGCCGACTCACCTCCCCGATCTGTTCGTCGAGTGGGCGTCGTTCCCCCACTTCATGGACCGGGCACTGTACCCCGGCGGCGCGCTGCTCCAGCCGAAGCCGAGCTACTTTCGCGACAATCGGCACACGCTTCACGGCTTCGTCGCCGCCGCGGGCCCTTCCATCCGAGGACGTGGGTCGATCGGCGACCTGACCCTGACCGACCTCGCCCCAACCTTCCTGTCGCTCCTCGGCGCGCCGATACCGGACGGCATGCGAGGGAAGCCGCTCGAATGCTTGCGCTCGCCGTCAGTGCCGTGACCCGATAGCATGCACCGGTCGTCTTCGCAGCCCGGCCGCCACATGCTCGACGGGACGGTGCGGGTGTTGCTGGCCGAGGCGCTGATCGTGCCGACCGGGCTGCTGGCGGCGGCCTTTTTGACCCGCAGGCTCGGTCCGGAGGGCTTCGGCCTCTTCACGCTCGCCGTGAGCCTCGTCTCCTGGATCGAAGCGACGATGCCGGCTGTCTTCGGTCGCGCGACCATCAAGCTCGTCGGCGAGGCGGATGACTGGCGGCCCGTGGGTGGCCTCGTGACTCGTTTGCACCTGCTGGCAAGCGTGGCTATCGCAATCCTGCTCTGGCTGCTGGCGTCGCCCATCGCGACGTCGCTCGGCGAACCGGCCCTCGCCCCATACCTGCAGTTGCTCGCCGTCGAAATCCCGCTGCTTGGCCTTACCGCCGCGCATCGCCACATCCTGATCGGCGTGGGCGGCTTCCGCGAGCGTGCGCTCGCCGTGGCTGCTCGGCGCGTGTCGAGACTGCTGTTCATCGTCGTGCTCGTCGAGCTGGGGCTCTCGGTATCCGGGGCGATTCTCGGCTCGATCGGCGCAACCCTCGTCGAGCTGGCGGTCAGCCGCTACTACGTCCGCCCGCCGCTCCTGCGCTACGCCCACTTTCCCGCCCGTCGACTCTGGAGCTATGTCAAGCCGCTCCTCCTCTTTGCCGTGCTGCGACGCGCCTACGACCGGCTCGACCTGTTCGCCTTGACGGCGCTGGGCGGGACGGCGGCGCAAGCTGGCCTGTACGGGGCCGCGCAGAGCCTGACGGGGACCCCCAGCTCGCTCGTCGCCTCCTCGCAGCCGTTGCTGCTGGCTACGCTGAGTCGGCTCCTGAGCGTCGGCGACAGCGCCGCGGCCAACCAGATCGCGCGCGACGCCATGCGGGCGATCGTCCTCCTGCTACCCTTCGCGGCGATGACCGTCGGCATGGCCTCGGAGGTCGTCGCGCTCGTCTTCGGTGACGCCTTTGCCGCCGCCGCTCCGCTCCTCGCGATCCTGATCTTTCGGACGCTCGGCATGGCGTTGCTCGGGGTGACCGCCTCGATCCTGACGGCGGCGGGCCGGCCCGGGCTGACCGTGGCCCTGACCGCGCCGATGCTGCCGCTGGCCATTGGGGGCCACCTGCTCCTGATCCCATGGCTGGGCCCGATCGGCGCCGCGCTCGTCACGACCTTCGGCGCCGGCATCGGCCTCCTTGGCGGCGTGCTGGCGGTCCACCGCGTCCTGGGAGTCGCGCCACCCGCCGCGACGCTGGCCCGAAGCCTCGCGGTCTGCGGGCTCGCCTACGCTCTGACCGTCGCCTGGCCGACCCCCGACCTGTGGGTCCTCGTCAAACTGGTCCTGGTCGGCCTCGCCATTCTGGTCAGCTTCGTGCTACTGGGCGAGTTCAGCCGTCGCGAGCTGGGGGCGCTCAGCTCAGCCCTCGGCCACCGCACGCGCGCGTGAGGCCAGGGAGAGGTGCGATCTTCGCGTCCACCGCGGACGTTACGCCGACTGCCAGCTCGGTGCCGAATGCGCCTTTACGCAGCAACGGGCCATCGGCGATAGTAGAAGCCGTGGAGCCTGCCAAGCATGCTGCCGAACCTGATCGTCATCGGGGCACAGAAGTCGGCCACGACCAGCCTGCACTTCTACCTGGGCCTGCACCCCCAGATCGCGATGTCGCGGACGAAGGAGCTGGACTTTTTCATCCAAGAGCGGAACTGGAGTCGCGGCGTCGAATGGTACGAGTCCCACTTCACCCGCGATCGCGAGGTTCGGGGCGAATCTTCTCCCGCCTACACTACCTACCCGTTCTACCTCGGCGTCCCGGAGGGGATCCACGCAACCATCCCCGAAACGCGGCTAATCTACCTGGTCCGAGACCCGATCGAGAGAATGATCTCCCACTACGTCCACCTCTACGCCGCCGGTCCTGAGGATAGGTCCGTCGAGGAGGCCTTCAGCGCACCCACGGTGAAGCCGGCCCAGGCCTATCGCGAGCGCAGCAAGTATTACCTCCAGCTCGAGCAGTACTGGCGTCACTTTCCAGCGGCTCAGATTCTCGTCGTGACGCACGACGAGCTGCTGCGTCGGCGACGTCAGACCCTGCAAGAGGTCTTCCGTTTTCTAGGGGTGGATCCCGCGTTCAACAGCCCGTGGTTCCATGCACGACGGCACCGCTCCAGTGAGAAGCGCCGCGGCAGCTCGATCGGGCGCTCGCTCGAGCAGGTGACCCGGAGGGTCTTACGACCAAAGGAGTCCGTGGTGGGCTATCTCCTGGAACGGTTGCTGCTCGTATCGTACTCGACGCCTGTCGCACGGCCGCGATTGAGTGCGAGGTTACGCGGGGAGCTGGTCGAGTACTTTCGAGATGACGTGGCACGTCTCAGAGCGGCCACCGGCCTCACGCTCGACGGCTGGTGCGTGTAGACGATGGGAGCGAGCGAGGTGCGCCTGCCAGGCCCGGCGAGACTTCGGAGGGTCGCGAGATCGACGGCGCTTCGGTGCCTGTCTCCGCTTGGGCGGTATCAACTGAGGCGGATGCTCGACCAGGGCCTGCCGGAGTCGCTTCGCGACCCGCTGCTCTTCCTCCTGACGAAGCGGCTGAGCGCGGAAGATGGTTCGGTGGTCAGGAGGGTCGAGACCATCCGAGCCCGGATGCGCGCTCGCGGTGACGACCGCGTGCGCGCATACCGCTCGCCAGAGCCAGGCTCCGCGGGGATAGATACCTCGCCGACTGCCAGACCCGAGCCGGGTGAGCTCAGGACGATCCCCCTCCATTGGATCGCACGCTGGGTAAGCGTACCGGCGTACTGGGGCAGCTTCCTGCACCTTTGCGCCCGGGCCACCCGGGCGGGGACGATCCTGGAGCTCGGGGGCTGCGCCGGGATCTCCGGCTGTTACCTCGCCTCGAGCCCCACCTGCACCAGGTTTGTCACCATCGAGGGATCGAGCGACCTCGCGGGCCTGGCCGGGTCGAATCTCCGCCAGATTGCGGATCATGCCGTGGTCGTGAACAGCCTCTTCGACGCGGGACTCGACCAGATTCTCCCGACTTTCGCCGACGGGCTCGACCTGGTCCACATCGACGGGCAGCACGAGAAGGTCGCCACGCTCCACTACCTGGAACGCCTGATCCCGCACCTCAACCCTGGAGCCCTGGTCGTGTTCGATGACATCCACTGGACCGATGATATGCTCGGCGCCTGGGGGGCCGTCGGACGGCGACCGGGCATCGCCAGCACCGTCGACGTCGGCCGCTTCGGTCTCGCGATCTGGGGTCCTGGAGCGGCCAGGTTTGGCCAGCATAGCCTCGCGAGGTTCGCCGACTTCTGGGGGCCCGGACAGCGCCAATTTCCAGACATCCCTGGCCCACCACACTGATGGCACACGAGCTACCAGCCTTTTCGATCGTCGTCCCCACTTACAACCGCCCGCGGCAATTGGCGGATTGCCTCCAGGCGCTCGCGGGGCTCGACTACCCGCGCGAACGGTTCGAGGTGATCGTGGTGGACGACGGGAGCGCGACCTCGCTCGAGCCGGTGGTCGAGCGATTCCGCGAGAAACTCTCGCTCACCCTCATCAGGCAACCCAACGCCGGACCGGCCGCCGCCCGCAACGTCGGCGCCGCGCGAGCAAGCGGCCAGTTCCTGGCCTTCACCGACGACGATTGCAGACCTAGCCCCGACTGGTTGGAGGCTTTCGCCAAGTCCTTCGGTCCGAGGCCGGATGCTGCGCTCGGTGGACGGACCCTCAACGCCCTCCCGGCCAACGCGTATTCGACCGCCACCCAGCTTCTGCTCGAGTACGTCAACGCCTATACGCACGCGGCGCCCCACCC
>JACCZL010000044.1 GCA_013695975.1 Chloroflexota bacterium | reverse complement strand
CCTACGGATTCCATGATCCCCTACGAGACGAGGAAGACACCGAGCGCGCGGGCGAGCTCCATGTCGTCTGTACTGCCCACTTCGGCGAGGACGTCTGCGGAGGCACGATCCGCCTCGGAGGCAGGGGTAAGATCACGTTCGACGGGACCGTTCCAGTCACCGCTGAGCCGCTCAATTTCCTCCTCGCTATCACCGGGGGAACGCGCGACTTCCGCGATGCGCGTGGGCAGATGCGGGTTGAGTCCGTCGACGACGAGACGTTCCAGATCACGCTGCAGCTCCAGTCATAGCGACGGAGCGACGGACTGAAGCGAAAGCGCCCTGCGACGAGGCAGGGCGCTTTCAAGCGTCAAAGAGCTCAGGCTCGATCACGTCGAAGTGGCGAGAAGCCGCGTGGGTCGACCAAGCCCCGAGGCGACCGTCGCCCGCACGTCGTCGAAGGTCGCGGGCGTGCGCGCGCCCCCGCTTGGTGAGCGGCCTGTGCCGCCCCCCGCATCACTCGACGACCCGCCTCCAGGGGGAACCGGTGCCGGCCGCTCTTCGCTTGACACGTGCTCGGCCGAGGAAGAGAGTGGCCGCGGCGGTGGTAAGGGGTCTACAGCGGCATGCTGGCGCGCCTGGTTCGCTCTCCGGGAGCGGGCCGCGCCCTGCGGCGCGGATCACTCGCGGCTCGCAGGCAGGACAACTAGAGAGGAGTAGACGTATGAGGAGATTGTTCCCAATCGCGCTTAGCGCGCTTTTGACGCTTTTGGTTGCACCCACTCTGGCGCAGGCCCAGACTGGGCCCGGTTCGCCGACCGTCGAGAAGGCTCCGGGCGCGCCCACCGGGAACGGAACCCGGCGGGTTGTCGGGGACGACGTCGCCGACTCGCCGGCGGAGTTCGACGCGCTTCGCGAACACCAGCACGGCGGACCCGGCGGGCATCTTCCCGGCTCGAGCGAAAACGTCGACTTGGTCGGCCAGCTCGACATCAGGGGCGCTGCCGAGGGCCGCGTGGCCGACGTCTCCGCATTCGGGAACTACGCCTACCTCACCGTTCGCGATCCCGAGGGCTGCTCCGACGCGGGAGTGGCCGTCATGGACATCTCTGACCCGACCGATCCGGTGCAGGTCGGGTTCATCGACGCCACGGAGGGATCCTTTCCCGGGGAAGGATCCCAGGTGCTCAACCTCAGGACAAGCTCGTTCACGGGCCAGGTGCTCGTTTTCAATAACGAGATCTGCGAGGACGGCGGCGAGGGCGGCGTCTCTCTTTGGGACGTCACTGATCCACTGAACCCGGTCGTCTTGGCGGCGCACGCGGGTGACGAAGATCCCGGCGGCGCAGAGAGCCGATACAACACGATTCACAGCGCCCGCGCCTGGCAGGCGGGCAGGCGGGCATTCGTCGTGATCGTCGACAACGAAGAGACGACCGACGTTGACATCCTCGAGATCACGAATCCCCGAGAGCCCGTCCTGCTCACGGAGCTCGACCTAAACGACTTCGACGTGGTTCAGCCAGAGCTTCTCCTGCACGGGAACTTCCAGGCCTCGTTCCTCCACGACGTGGTTGTGCAGAGGATTCGCGGCACCTGGACGATGTTGCTGTCGTACTGGGACGGCGGCTGGGTGCTGCTCGACGTGGACGACCCGGCCCAGCCGGTCTTCCTCCGGGACAGCGACTACTCGTTCCCGGACACCCTGCTCCCGAACATCGCCTTCCCCGAGGGCAATGCGCACCAGGCGGAGTTCAGCCCCGGCGGCAGGTTCATCATCGGCACCGACGAGGACTTCTCGCCCTCGCGCGTCGACCCGTTCAGGATCACGACAGGCCCCAACGCCGGGGAGTACACCGGCGGCGAGTTCAACTTCACCGTGCCGATCGCAAGCTACCCGGGCGGCGAGATCAACGGTCCCACAGTCTACGGCGGTCTCGGCTGTCCCCCGATCGCGGGCATTCCCGACGCGTCGGTGCTGACGGCCGAGCCGGGTGAGGAGAAGATCGTCGTGCTCCTTCGCGGCGGCTGCTTCTTCTCGGAGAAGGTGGAGCAGGCGCAGCTGGCCGGCTACGACGCCGTCGTGATCGCGAACAGCCACGCCGGGGCCGGCGGGGGAGCGGCTCCGGATGCGGTGCTCTGCGGCAGTCTCGGACACGAGTTCACTCCCAAGATCGCTGCCGTCTGCATCGGGCACCGCGCGTTCCACCTGCTGTTCGAGCAGACGCCGACCTACAGCGGCACGGATGCGCCGGCGATCGGCGCGCTTGGCGGCAAGGTTCAGGCAGCGTCCCAGTTCGACGGCTGGGGCTACGTGCGGCTACTCGACACGGCGACGATGGAGCAGATCGACGCCTATGCGATCGACGAGGCGCTCGACCCCGCCTTCGCGTCCGGCTTCGGGGCACTCTCCGTCCACGAGGTCGCGGTCGACCCGCGCGAGCGAGGCCTTGCCTACCTCTCCTACTACGCCGGTGGCCTGCGCGTCATCAGGTACGGCGAGGAGGGGATCGAGGAGGTCGGCCATTACCTCCACGAGAACGGGAACAGCTTCTGGGGCGTGGAGGTCCATCGCCTGCCGCGTGGCAGCGGGGGGTCGGCTGGCGAGACGTTGATCCTCGCGAGCGACGAGGACAGCGGACTCTGGATCTTCCGCTACACCGGCGACTGACCGAGCGAGCGCCGCACGAAGCACCTGGAGGGGCCGCTCAGTGGCCCCTCCAGTGCTCTCTCGCTCG